>CAYFVA010000004.1:28541-31674 GCA_964346265.1 uncultured Desulfobacterales bacterium | reverse complement strand
GTGATCGATCAACTGGGCAAAGAGGCTGCGGATATTGATACCGTCACCACGGAGATCAGCGAGATTGCAGAGCAGGTGGGTCTTCTTGCCTTGAACGCCAAGATTGAATCCGCCCGTGCCGGAGAGGCAGGCAAGGGATTTGCCGTGGTGGCCCAGGAAATTACGGACCTTTCCGGGGAGGCGGGAAATTCCGCCAAAAAGGTGGATGAAAAGATCAAAGGCATCCGGGAGCAGGTGAAAACCACGGTGGACGAAATCGGGAAACTCTCCGGCCGGATTCATGAATCCGAGGATGCCATATCCGGTATTGCAACGGCTGTTGAAGAGCAGAGCGCCACAAGCGAGGAAATTTCCGGGAGCATATCCGAGGTTTCCAAGACCATATCCGAAGTGGGCCGGAATGTGAACGAAGGGGCCCAGGCGGCCGGAGAAATCGCCGACCGGATTACGCAGGTGGATGAGGCCTCTACACAGGTGGAAAACAACAGTACCGACGTGAGCACCAAAGCGGGCAAGCTGTCTGAAATGGCGGACAAACTCAAGGAGCTTGTGGCCCGGTTTACCATTTGACGGTTTTCTTTTTGACCTCCCGTATAAGGGTGAAAATTTCATCGATCCGGAATACGTATCCCGCGCCTGTCAAAAGAAGAAGAAAGACAGGCGCGGAAACCGCGCATACAAAAAACGCTCCGTTGAACGTTGTGGGATCGAAAAACCGGTACAGAACCGAAGTCACACCGGAAAAGGCCATGCCGATCAGGATGCTGACCAGGCTGATTTTAACGAAGAAGCGGTATACCTGCCATTTTCCTCTGTTTCCCGTTCTCCGGTTCCACAATTCGTACAGCACTACCACCTGAAGAAATGCGGAGCCTGACAAGGCAAGGGCCACGCCTTGTGCTTCCAGAAGATTCATGAACAGGTAAAACAACGGCAGGCTCACTACCACTGCAATGGTGCCGAAAAGGGCGGGAAACCAGGTGTTTTTGGCGGCGTAATACCCCCGGACCACAACCGTCTGGGCGGCAAAGGCAAAGGCCCCTCCCAGAAGATACGGCAAGACTTCGGCGGTCATGCGGGTGGCTTTTTCCCCGAACTCTCCCCGCTGGAACAGCAACAGTACCGTCTCGTATTTCAAAACGATCATCAGAACGGAAAAAGGGATGACCAGGAAGAGAAATTTCAGGGTGCGGTTTAAAAGCTCGTTGAGCCGGTCAAACTCTTTTTTCCCGGCAAGCTGGGCCATGAACGGGTAGGAGGCCACGCCTACGGCCTGGCCGAAAAGTCCCACCAGGATAAACATGATCCGAAGTGCGTAGTTGAGTGCGGCGATGCTCCCTTCATCCAGATACGAACCGAAGAATTTGAGAAGAATTTCCGTGGAAAAGGTCATTGTCAGCCCCACCATCAAAGGCAGCGTCAACAGAATGTACCGGATGAATTCCGGGTGTTTGATTCGGATCAGGGGATGGAATTTGAGGCCGGTTTTCCCGGCGCCGAAAAACTGGATGGCAAAATTACCGATGAACGCACCGGCAAGAACCCCCCAGGCAAATCCTTCCATCCCGATGAACGGGCTGAGCAAAAGGCCTCCGGCAATAATGCCGAGGTTGTAGAAAAGGGGCGCAAGCGCCGGGATCAGAAATTTTTCCCTGGCAAATTGCACCGCCATGAAAAGACCGCCGGTAAAAAAGAAAAACTGGGCCGGGATGATGATCCGGGTCATTCTCACGGCGCTTTGAAACAGAACCGGATCGTCAAGTCCCGGTGCGAGAATGTTCACAAGATCAGGGGCAAAAACAAACGAGACCAGGATAAAGAAAAGGAGCAGCAGTCCGAAGGTGTTGAAAATAATAGAGAAAACCCGCCATCCTTCCTCTTCATTTCCTGCGTTGAGATACGAGGTGAAAATCGGGATAAAGGTCACCGAAAGAAACCCGCTGGCCACAATGTGGTTCAGTATTTCCGGAAGGATAAAAGCCACCTGGTAGGCGTCCACTCCCCCTTGCGCTCCTCCTGCAAAGGCGATGGCCATTTCCCTGAAAAGTCCGATCACCCGGCTGGCGAACACGGAGGCCATCATGATGAACGAGGCGGCACCAACCTTTTTATATAAACTCATATCCGACATAGGCATCAAAAATCGCTCAGTTTAGGCAGATGTATCATAAAGATCGGGCGAAGAAAAGCTGAAAAACGGTGTAAAAGAATTGACTCACAGGGTGTGAGCGCTTATAAAGGAAGAAAAAGAGAACGGACAAGGTACGTTCTTGTGTTACTTTGGCCGGTGGGTGCCGAAAAGGGCGCCTGTTTTCGGAAACAGAGGGAAAAGCTGCAAAGAGAGAATTGTTATGAATAAGTGTACTGGGATCGGATTGATTGCCTGGGCTGCGGCGCTGATTCTGCTGTTGTTTCAGGGAATATCTCTTTTCATGAACCAGGGGGGCTGGACGGATTTGACCATGTCGGATCTTGCCGGCAATACAATTGACGGTATGATCGCAAAAATTCCGGTGGAGGCGCTTGTCACCGGGCTGAATTTTCTGTTGATCGAAATTGCCGCCTACCAGTTTCTCCTGGGACTCGGCCTTTTGTTGCTGATTATCGGCGCTTTCAGTAAAATGTAATGTGTGCCGGTGCAAAAAGGTAAAAAGTAAAAGAGACGAAAAAAGAGGTTGGTGGATATGGCTGAATCAATATTTTCAACCCATCTGGCAAGAAGGGATTTTATTAGGTATCTGGCCCTTTCCGCGGCAGGGATGGCCGGATTGAATACGCTGTCCGGCTGTGCCGTGAATCCGGTGACAGGAGAGCGCCAGCTGATGATGGTATCCAGGGAACAGGAGATCCGGATTGACCGGCAGCATTCCCCGCATCAGTTTTCCGCGGATTACGGAATATCTTCGGAAAAGGAGCTGAACGCGTATGTCCACGGAGTGGGCAAGCGTCTTTTGCCTGCGGTTCACCGGGGGGATATGCCGTATTCTTTCCAGTGCGTCAATGCCGTATACATTAATGCGTATGCGTTCCCCGGCGGCAGTATCGCCCTTACGCGGGGAATTTTGTTAAAACTTGACAACGAGGCGGAACTTGCCGCCCTGCTCGGCCATGAGCTGGGTCACGTGAATGCCCG
>CAYFVA010000004.1:1676-28441 GCA_964346265.1 uncultured Desulfobacterales bacterium | reverse complement strand
ACGAGGCGGAACTTGCCGCCCTGCTCGGCCATGAGCTGGGTCACGTGAATGCCCGTCATACGGCGGAGCAGATCTCCAAAAGCACCGTCTCATCTCTTCTGGTGGGAGGCGTTACCGCGGCCTTGAGCGCCGGTGACAGCGGATTGGAAGGACTGGCGCGCCAGCTCGGGATGGTCGGCCAGGAGGCGCTGCTTGCCCATTATTCCAGGGACAACGAAAGGCAGGCTGATGCGCTGGGGAATGCATACATGGTCAAAAGGGGATACTCCACCAACGGTTTCGTGGGGTTGATGGAGATGCTCAACTCCATGCACAAGAAAAATTCTTCCGCCGCCGCCGTCCTGTTTTCCACCCATCCCATGGGATCCGAACGATACCGGGATGCAAAAAAGAGGGCGGAAAACCGGCATGGAAATTCACGAAATTTTCCGCTCAACCGGGACCGGTACATGGACGCAATAGCCGGCATCCGCGCGAAAAAGGCCTCCATCGAGAAGTTGCAGGAGGCGGAAACCTTCATGCAGGAAAAAGCGTTTGACAAGGCTGAGCAGCACTACCGGCAGGCCTTGAAAGGACTTGAGGCTGATTATGCAGCCAACCTGATGACGGCCAAGTGCCTGTTTGTTCAAAAAAAGTATACAGAGGCCGAGAGTTTCTGTGAAAAAGCCGTGCGAATCGATCCGAAAGAGGCCCAGGCCCGGTATGTTTCCGGACTGACGTATCTCAACATGAAAAAGTATCCGGATGCAATCCGGCACTTTGATGAATATGATACCATCCTGGGATCCAATCCCAGGGTGGCATTCTTCAGGGGATACTGCCATGAAGGGATGGGAAAGAGAAAAAAGGCGGCGGAACAGTATAAAGCCTACCTGAACAGTGTACAACAGGGGAAATATGCCGCCCATGCATACAAGAGACTCAGGGAATGGGGATATCTCTAACCCGAAAATCCGGTCCGGCGCTTTTACACTGGCCCGAACCGGCCGGGTGATGACCCTTTCCACATTTGACGGTGAAACTTCGTGGGCCGCACCGGTGTATTATATGTTTTCGGCAGGCTCCTTCTATTTTTTTTCGAACAAAGAAGCCCGGCATATCCGGGATGCGCAGCAGGCAGGCGGCGCATGCGCCGCAGCGGTTTTCTGTGACGACAACCGAATGGAAAATATCAAGGGACTGCAGATGCAGGGAAATCTCGAAAAGGTGAACCGAAAAGTGGAATCTTCTCTCAAGGCCCTGGAATATGTGAAAAAGTTTCAGATTGAATGCGACCGGAGCCGGATTGTCGAATTTTTTTCCAAAGCGTATAATGCCTCTTTGTACAAGTTCGTACCGGAATCGGTCTTCTACATGGACAACAGCATCCGGTTCGGATTCCGGCAGAGTGTTTCTTTATGAAGTTCAAAACGCTTTTCGACTGCATCCGGTTTCTTGAAAAGGAAAACGAGCTGGTCCGGGTCACCGAAGAAGTGGATCCGGATCTTGAAATGGCGGAAATCACCAGACAGGTTTTTGAAAATAACGGGCCTGCCGTCTTTTTTGAAAACGTCCGGCAAAGTGGTTTTCCCGCAGTCTCCAATTTGTTCGGCACGTATGAACGGGCATTGAAAATTCTTCAGCCGGAATTCGGGAAGCTCAAACAGCTCATCCGGATGAAATCCGATCCACGCGCAGCCGTGAAGAATCCCCTCTCGAGTGTCCGTTCCGCGGCTGCCCTGTTGCATGCATTTCCGGTCAGACAGAGAAAAAATACCACCCGGATGTACCAAACCCGAATTTCCAGTCTGCCCATGGTCAAATGCTGGCCAAAGGACGGGGGGGCATTTGTTCTTCTTCCCCAGGTGTTTTCCACTGACCCGGAGTCGGGTACGGCCGGGACAGGCAACCTGGGCATGTACCGGATTCAGATTTCGGGCGGGGAGTACCTCCCGGACAGGGAGGTCGGACTTCACTACCAGCTTCACCGGGACATCGGCCGTCACCATCTCAAGGCCCTTGAAAAAGGTGTTCCGCTCAACGTATCAATTTTTATCGGCGGTCCTCCGGCACACACCCTTGCCGCGGTCATGCCCATGCCCGAGCACATAAGCGAACTCTTTTTCGCAGGCGCCCTTGCCGGACGGAATTTCCGGTATGCAGAAAATGAGGGGCATGTTCTCTCCCTGGATGCGGATTTCTGCATAGTCGGAAGAATCATGCCGGGTAAGACCAAAAAAGAGGGCCCTTTCGGGGATCATCTGGGATACTATTCCCTTGCCCACGATTTTCCGTATCTCGAGGTTCTGTCGGTCACCCACAGGAAAGGAGCGGTGTATCCGTTCACCGTTGTGGGAAGGCCCCCGCAGGAGGACACGGTGTTCGGCCGCTTGATTCATGAACTTGCAGGGCCTGAAATCCCGAACCTGATTCCCGGAGTGACCCGGGTGCACGCCGTGGATGCCGCAGGTGTGCATCCGCTTTTGTTTGCCGTGGCAAAGGAGCGGTACGTACCGTATGAACCCAGGCGGCCCAGAGAACTTCTGACCCATGCCAACGCCATCCTCGGCACAGGCCAGCTCTCCCTTGCCAAGTACCTTTTGATCTGTGCCGAAGAAGACCGGCCGCAGCCTGATATTACCAACGAGCAGGAGTTCATATGCCATATCCTGGAACGCATCGATTTTGCCGAAGACATTCATTTCCAGACCCGTACCACCATAGACACCCTGGATTATTCATCAGAAGGTCTCAACAGGGGATCCAAGGTGATCATGGCGGCGGCCGGGGAAAAGAAGCGCACCCTGGCAAATCGTCTGCCGGTGGACTGGAGCCTGCCGGAACCTTTCTCAGAGGCTTTTCTGGCAGCGCCCGGCATTGCAGCGGTCAAAGGGCCGGGGTTCGAAACTTACCGGAAAACAAAAGACGAGATGGAGATTCTCGAAGGATTCATAGAAGGGCGAAAGAGCCCGGACGGTATTGCTCTTTTGGTTGTGGGGGATGATCCGGAGTGGATGGGCAGGAAATTTTCCAATTTCCTGTGGGCCGCCTTTACCCGGTCCAACCCCTCCCATGATATCTACGGGGCAGGGGCTTTCACCCGATTCAAGCACTGGGGTTGTGAAGGACCGTTGATCATTGATGCCCGGATCAAGCCGTTTCATGCGCCGCCCCTGGTGCCGGACAACCGGGTGCAAAACCGGGTCGAATCCCTTGCCGCAAAAGGGAAAAGCCTGTACGGGATCATTTGATCCCAGGGCTGTGTTCTGTCTTTGCGCTTGTTTTTTCATGGGCATTTCTCCTTTCCGTTGCAAATTTTCTGAGCCGCTCTAGATTCAAACCGTCCATGGCTTTTTTGTTCTCTCTTTTCGGTGTTTCAATGATTTTCGGGATATGGGCCAGTCTCGGATCGTTCATGATCCGCCGGAAAGCGCTTTCCCCTATACAGCCCCGGCCGATGTGTTCGTGCCGGTCCACCCGGGACGCCAGTTCCTTTTTCGAGTCGTTCAGATGGATGACCCTGAGGCGGTTTATGCCGACAATACTGTCGAAAAGGTTCATGGTTCTTTCATACGCCTTGTCGGTCCGGAGGTCATAACCGGCTGCAAAAATATGGCAGGTGTCAAGGCACGCGCCCAGGTTCTCACTGAACTTCGAGCGGGCCATGATTTCGGCAAGGTGCTCGAACCGGTGGCCGATATTTGTCCCCTGCCCGGAAGTGGTTTCCAGAAGCAGGCGGACCGATGGGTCTTCCAGTCTTTCAAAAACCGTGTCGATACTTTCCACGATGGTCTGAATTCCGGCTTTTTCCCCTCTGTTCATGTGGGAGCCGGGATGAAGAACGATATCGGATATCTGTAGAAGTCCGGAACGGATCAGTTCATTTTTCAGAGCGGACCTGGATTTTTCAAGCTTTTCTTCCTCTGTTGCGCCCAGGTTGATCAGATAGGAAGTATGCGAGACCACGCAGTGAATTTGTGTCTCTTGCCTTGCCTCCAGAAACCGGTTGATCTCATGGACGGCAGGATACTTTTCTTTCCAGGTTCTTGAGTTTTTGGTAAAGATCTGGACGGCACTGCAGTTATGCTCGTGTGCTTCAAGCACGGCGTTCCGCAGCCCGCCCGCGGTGGAAAAATGAGCCCCCAGAAATGGTTTGTCAGTCATTTCAGTTAATTCCCGTGATTTCAATACTCAGTTTCTGCTGGATTTTCTCGATCCGTTTGAAAATCTCCTTTACCATGGTCTGGTCGATTCTGGATAAATTTTTCGGGTTGATATAATTGTCAGCCTTGCCTTTCTCGTCGGTGATGGCCGTGATCTGGCGTATGAACCGAAGATGCATGAGAAACTTGTAGGACCGGACCATATCGTTGTATTCTTCTTTTTTCAAAATATGCCGTGTATAGAGCCTGAAAAGCCTGAGCAGGGTATTGGTTTCCCGAATGGAATTTTTCAGTGCGTATATCCGGGCAAAATCAATGATCGGCATCATGGCCCGCTTGATATCAAAGGAGTCTTTGTGCTCGCCTTTGGATTCAACCAGGATGTTTCTGAAAAAACCGAGAGGCGGTTTGAAATACAGTGCGTTTTCGGTGAGATTCCGGAAAAATCCGGCCCAGCCCTCCAATGATTTGAACAGATAGTCGTGAAGCTCGTCCGTGAGATACCGGTCCCCCCAGGCACACCGGAAATCGAAAAAAATGCTTGAGTACAGAAGATCTTTGGGGTCAGCCGTGTGAATCCAGTCGAAAAAGTAGGTCTTCCATGTGGAAAGCGGTTTGCACCAGGTGGGATTTTTGGCCATGTTGCCGCCTTCGCAGAAATCAAAACCCGCCCGGTCCAGCCGGTTGCAGATGGTTTCAGCCAGATCTGAAAAGTATTCACCGGCCTCTTTTGCTTTTTCCGGGTCATCAATATCTTCATACACGATGGCGTTGTCCTGGTCGGTTTTCAGTGTCTGCTCCCTTCTGCCTTCACTGCCCATTACCATGAACGCAAAATCGCATGGGGGAGGGCCGGCCCGGTCAAGGGAGAGCTCAATGATTTTATCCAGTATGGCATCGGAAAAGGTGGTGATCAGCCGGGTCAGGTTTTCCGAGTCTGCACCGTTTTTAATGGGTTCGAGCATGATCGGCGGAAGTTTTTCATAGATGTTTTCGATCTGTTCGAATTTTTCCGCGCTTTTGATCTTTTGGATGAGAAAGTACGGAGATTTGCCCTGTTCTGCCAGAAGGCTCCGGTCCGTGAGCACCCCTGTGACTTTACCGGCCTTGTTGGAGACGGCCAGATGTTTGATATCCTTTTCAATCATGGCCAAAAACGCCTCAAAGACCTGGGCGTCGACAGATACCGAGGAAAGCGGAAAGGACATGATCTCTTTGACCCCGGCGGAGGAATCATGACTGCCACCGGCCACTCTCCTGAGATCCGCATCCGTAATGATACCAGTGACCGCTCCGGTTTCATCTTTGACGAATATATATGTGGACCTGCTTTTTGCCATTTTTTCCGCAGCTTGACGGATGGTGTCCCGGATGGAGCAGGAAAGGATGTTCGGTCGGAAAATGGCGGAAACCGGCTGGTTAAAAAAAGGCATCGTGGTTTCCCGGCCAAAGATCTGTTTTGCGATGATTCCGGCGTACGAACGGTCCAGCATTTTCTTACCAAAGGTGTTGGTGAAATACTCCTTGAAGTCCGTGAATTCGGAGCAGAGCTCCAGAAACACGGAGGCCGGGAGTTTGAAAAGTACGGCATCTTCAGTAAGTTTCAGGGTTCGAACGGGTATGGAGTTGTTCATCAATATGGATATGCCCCCGAAGGTGTCTCCTTCGGCCAGAATTCCTTTGAGGGTCTTTTCCTGTTCGTGTTCAAAAGAGAGTTCGGCAGACCCTTTAAGAATGATGTAAACGTGTTCGACCTTTGATATTTCCTGGACAAAAAGGATTTTTCCTTTTTCATGGGTTTCCATGGTAAAGTGTGACGCAAGGGATTCGATTTTCTCTTCCGGAAGAAATGAAAACGGTGGTATCCCGGCTATGGTGTTCAGATCCTGTTGTCGCATAGACTCTCCTGGATTGATGAATTCTAGTATTTTATTTTCGAATAATACGTGTGCCTGGATGCTTCAAGCGCCTCCTTCAGGGTGTAAACTCCTTTGTGCTGCAGAAGAGGTATCAGTTTGATAAATATTTTTGCTGCGGCAATGGCGTCACCAAGGGCTGTATGGCGGTTGATGATATTGATCCCCAGGCGTTCGGCGATCTCCTCCATGTCGTGTCTCACCCGGGTGGGGTGCAGGAACGCCGACAGCAGCAAGGTGTCCAGCACCGGGTTGTTGAATTTGATACCCGAAGAGGTTTCCTTCATCTGGAGCATCTTCATGTCAAAAGCGATATTGTGCCCCAAAAGCACGGTATCTTCGGTATATTTGGCAAATTCCTTGAGTACCTTTTCAACGCATGGCTTGCCGTTGACCATCTCCCGGCTTATACCGTGAATTCTGTATGATTCGAAGGGGATTGACCGCTTGGGATCGATGAGCTTTTCAAATGATTCGTTATACTGGATTTTGTTGTTCACAATCCGGACCGCACCGACAGAGATGATTTCATCACCTCCTTCCGGGCTGAGACCGGTGGTTTCCGTGTCAAAAACCGTGTACGTGAGTCTGTCAATGGGCTGGTTCAAGCGAGGGGCGCCATCTTCCACCCGGAAAAGGTCGAAATCATAGAATTCCGGCTTTCGTTCGGCAATCACAGGCGGTTTTCGGATCTTTCGGTCTGTATCCTCTTTTCCGGCATGGGATTTGAGAATGATCCGTATGCCGGAAAATCCGGATGAAGACGGATTGATAAGCAGTATTTTTCCGTTGTGCTGACTGAGTACATCGAACATGGTCAGCGGCACCGCAATTTCCCCGGTATCCAGATGAGAAGTTTTCAGTTCGTACAATCGGTCCCGGGTCAGCCCTTTTCCCTGCCATTTGAGATCAAGATACACATCGCCATTCACGGTACGGGTCTGCATATCGAATTCATCCACCCCTGAGTCCGTATAAATCGAATTCACGACGAACATGATGCATTCCACAAAAGAATACGTGTCCAGCATGATGGGGGTATCCCCGCATGCATTCAGTATGTTGATCCGCAGCCCGAAACTGTGGCCGGCCCTTTTCTGTATAAAGGAGAGCACTTCTTTTATTGAGATTCCGGAAAGATGGTTCCGGGTGATCAGCGTTTCAATGATCTCCGATTCGATGTTCCGTATCTGCCGGTCGATTTCCCGGTTGTCCGTATACGGCATCAGTTCCCTTTTCAGTTTCTGAATCCGGGTTTTGATTTTTTTGTACCGGTCGATTTCATGGATGATATCCTGGAATATCAGAACAAACCCGGTTATTTTCCGACTTTTGTTGAGAATCGGTACGGTTTCGAACCGGCAGATGAACCGTCCACCCACAGGTGCAATAAAGTGAGAGGAGATGCTTTCGGTTTCTTCCGAATCCAGCCTGTATTCGATCTTCTCGATGGCGTGCCTGATCAAATTTCTGTCCAGAAGACGGAAAATCGAACGGCCCAGGCCCACAAACCGTTCCTCCGTATCCTCATTATGCTCATTATGGGAAAAGCGGTTTTCCGGCACGGAGAAATAATATTTTGCCTGGCGGTTGTACAAAATAATCCGCCCCTCTTTGTTTACAATCAGGACACCTTCGGGCAGTTCCGCCATTATGGCGCTCAGGATATTTTTTTCTTTCTCGACCTCCTCTCTTGCGCCTGCGATTTTTTGGTTTATGGTGCACTCGAGGGTTTCATACCGGTCTGCAAACTGGTTCACAATTTCTGCAAGCCGGCCTGTCTCATAACCACCGCCCGGTTTGAGCCGATAGGACGGATTGGAAGTGAACATCACAGCGGTTTCATCCGTCATGTTTTTCAGCGGCAGGATGTAGATATGGAAAATGGCATCCAGCCCGAAAAGAACGGCCGCCAGAACCAGAAAAAACGCAACGAAAAAATATCCCATATACTGGTGTAAAATCGAAAGTACCAGTTTTTCCTGTTCAGGGGAGAACTGGTTCCAAAGGGACAAAAGAATTGCCGCAAAGAGCGCAAAGGTTACGATCACGGCAATGACGGCAAACCGGATGAATCTGTTTTTCGATTTCATATCAGGATACCGGAATGAAAGAGGAGTGGTCCGCGCGCGCCAAAAGACGCGACACGGACCACATCAGGTTGCGGGGACGGTTTATCCCCAGAGTCCCCAGCCGAAAGTGGCTGTAAACAGAATCGCTGCGATCAGTACGACAATGAGATATTTATCTTCAGTGGCCATGATATACCTCCTTTGGGTTACATGGGGAATTCAAATTATATTTCCTTGACAACGATGTTCTGATCCGTATCGGCGCGTTTGATCTGCTCTTCGGATGTTGTGGACATTTCAGCCTTAAAGCACAGAGCCCACATCATGACGATACCGATGATCCACCAGACGATCTGCCAGGACCAGATCGGCAGGAATCCGCCGAATTCAAACGCATAATTTCCGAGTATGCAGAACGGACCGATGGCGAACAGGTACCATAAGGGAACCACCCACTTCATGGCATTACGCCATTTCCGGCCTTTTTCCGAAGGTCCGTCGATATCGTTGAGCCACTGCCTCACTTCCGCCTGGCGCTTGATGGTTTCCTCGTTGTCTTTTATGCCGAGTCCGCGGCAGGCATACGCGATCACAAGACCGGTAAAGAGTCCCCAGAACGCGGTGTGCATGGACAAGGGGTACTGGTATATAAAGTAGGTGATAAAACAGGCGACAATAGCGCCCACAAGGCCGATTGCGGCACCGATGCTCGGATACCTGAATCCGTAATGCACACCGAGCAGCATCAGATACATGATGAATCCGAACGCGGTGGCGAATCCCCCGATCATAACGATGGCGCCCGGCGATGTGAGACTCACGATCACAGCAAGCAGCGTGATCAGCGTGACAAACACCCGGTTGGCCCAGATCTGTTCGGCGTGTCCCGCCTCCTGTTTTTTCACGTACCGCCAGTAAATGTCCCGCAGCACGATGGTTCCGCCGGTTCCGATATACGGGGCCGCGGTGGAGTGGATGGCGGCAATGATCCCGAGGAATACGATTGCCATGAGCGGTCCGGGCAACAGGTTGTTCATCAGCATCGGCACCACGTCACCGTCCGTCTGTGGGGCGATTTCTCCCAGAGACTGCAGAATCCGTGCGCCCATACCCTGGAATGCGGTGAAGAAAAACAGCGCGACACCAACCACGAATGTGGACATGAATACCTGCTGCCAGGCAAGGGGTTTCGGGGATTTGAGCCCGAAGTTCCAGAGCGTGAACGCAGGCGAGGACTGGATGCCCATGAGAGCGAACATGTAGGTGAGAATCATGACGGAGGTCCATCCCCCGGCACCGAGTCCGAAGTGAATCACCGAAGGCACTTCGATGTACTTGGCTTCAAGGCCCCTGAGCTGCGTGGTGAATTCTGTCCATCCGCCAAGGGCGGGGGCGGTGATGGTAGCGTACCCCAGAATGACGATACTCAGTATCAGCAGAATAAACTGGACCACCCCGACCCAGGTGCTGGCTTTGAGACCTCCTGACACCGTATAAAACCAGACAATAAATGCCATGAATAACAGCCCTGCGGTGTAGGGCACTCCTGCGACGATCTCGAACAGTTTGGCTGCGGCAATGAGCTGAAGACCGGAATAGAACATGGAGTAGAGGACGGCGGCAAGCACGGTCAGCCATCGCAGGGCTTCATTGTTGTAGTAGTAGGCGAACATGTCGCCCGGGGTCACAAAACCGTATCGTTTGCCCATCAGCCAGTTTCTCTTGGCGAAAAAGGCGCCGGTGATGGGAATTGTGAGTACGTAGAATGAAGCAAACGCGTACGCCATTCCGTCCCGCCATATCAACCCGGGGTGGCCCACAGTGGTCCATCCGGAAAACGAGGCTGCGGTCGCAGCCATGAGAAAGGCGATGAACGGAATCGAGCGGCCGCCGATTGAATAGCCCGATGATGTTTTTTCAGTGAAATATCCTCTCAGGCCCCACCAGAAAGCGTATATGATGTATAATCCCAAAAAGATATAAACCCAGACTCTTGGATCCATAATTTTTCCCTCCTGTATCATCTTGCAATTTTTCAGTGCGGATAATCCTTATAGATTATCGTTTCTTATTATACCCGGCGCTGACAGCATCACCTCCTTTCTCTCATTTGTAAGGTTCTGGTAAAAATTTTGTATGGTTCAATTTTTCATCCTTTAATCGCCTTTTGCGAGCCCGATTTCAGCAAGGGACTCCCGGATTTCATCGAGTATCGTCGGATCATCTATGGTGGCCGGGGTTTTGAATTCTTTGGAGTCGGCCATGCTCCGCATGGTGCCCCGAAGAACCTTGCCGGACCGGGTCTTGGGAAGCCGCTTGACCACGGCGGCCGTCTTGAAAGCCGCCACCGGGCCGATGTTGTCCCGGACCATCTGAACCACCTCCCTGACGATTTCCTGCTTGTCCTTGGTCACCCCGGCATTGAGCACCACGAGCCCGACGGGAGCCTGCCCCTTGAGCTCGTCATGAACTCCCATGACCGCACATTCCGCCACATCCGGATGTTCGGAGATCACCTCCTCCATGGCGCCGGTGGAAAGTCTGTGGCCCGCCACATTGATGATGTCGTCCGTACGGGTCATGACGAATATGTAGTCGTCCTCATCGATGTAACCGGCATCAGCGGTTTTATAAAATCCAGGGAATTCCTCCAGGTAGGACTCGATAAACCGTTCGTCATTCTGCCACAGCGTGGGAAGAGTCCCCGGGGGAAGCGGCAGTTTCACCACAATCGCTCCGATCTCTCCTCTTGGAACCGGGTTGGACTGGGGGTCCACCACCTGTACGTCCCAGCCGGGAACCGCCTTGGTGGGAGAACCGGGTTTGACTTCGAACCGGTGAATGCCCATGCAGTTGGCTGCAATGGCCCACCCGGTTTCGGTCTGCCACCAGTGGTCAATAACGGGTACGTTCAGGCTCTTTTCCGCCCATGACAGGGTGTCCGGATCGGTCCGTTCTCCTGCCAG
This sequence comes from uncultured Desulfobacterales bacterium, assembly GCA_964346265.1. Taxonomy (GTDB): domain Bacteria; phylum Desulfobacterota; class Desulfobacteria; order Desulfobacterales; family Desulfobacteraceae; genus JAIPEK01. Next base: position 17,345 of record CAYFVA010000004.1, on the reverse strand, counting down.
AAACAGGTATTGTAAACAGGAAAGATCATATCCTTTCATCATTTCCGCTTTGTGATCCTGCTGCTTGATGGCCCGGAAAGCAGTGGGCGCGGTGAAAAGGGCTTTGACTTTGTGTTCTGAAATGACACGCCAGAAGGCTCCTGCATCAGGAGTTCCAACGGGTTTTCCCTCGTACAGAATAGTGGTGCATCCCTTGAACAGCGGCGCGTACACGATATACGAATGCCCCACCACCCAGCCGATGTCGGATGCGGCCCAGTACACATCCCCCTGTTCCATTCCGTAGATGGCGTTCATGGTCCATTTGAGTGCCACCACATGGCCGCCGTTGTCCCGGACCACTCCTTTGGGCTGGCCCGTGGTTCCGGATGTGTACAGAATGTAGAGGGGGTCCGTGGCCTTCACCGGAACGCAGTCGTGCGGGGCGGCGGTCTTCATCAGTTCGGACCAGTCAAAGTCCCTGCCCTGCACAAGGTCTGCTCTTTCCATCTCCCGCTGGAAAATGATGCAGGATTCGGGCTTGGCCTCGGCAATATCAAAGGCCTTGTCCAGAAGAGGCTTGTACGGGATGACTTTCTTGACTTCTATGCCGCACGAAGCGGATACAATAACTTTCGGTTTTGCATCGTTGATTCTGGTTGCAAGTTCGTTTGCAGCGAACCCGCCGAACACCACCGAATGAACCGCACCGATCCGGGCGCATGCGAGCATGGCGATCAGGGCTTCGGGAATCATGGGCATGTAGATGATCACCCGGTCCCCTTTTTGGACCCCTTTTTGGGAAAGAACTCCTGCGAACCGGGCTGTTTCATCCGTAAGCTCCAGAAAGGTGTACTTTTTCTGCGTCCCGGTAACCGGGCTGTCGTAAATCAGAGCGGTGTTCGACCCGATGCCGTTGTCGATATGGAGATCAAGGGCATTGTAACACGTATTGATCTCTCCGCCGGTAAACCAGCGGTAAAAGGGTTTGTTCGAGTCATCCAGCACCCTGTCCCACTTTTTATACCAGTGGCAGTCCTCTGCGATCTCCCCCCAGAACGCTTCAGGGTCATTGATGGACTTCTCGTAGATCTCGTCATAAAGATTTGCCATAAACAGCCTCCATGTCTGCATTTAATTGATTTTTCTTGTCGAATTATTCTTTATCCACCATTGTCTTGATTTCATCCACCACCTCCGGATTGGCAAGGGTCATGACGTTGCCCACATCTCCTTTGTTGGAAATGGCGCCGAGTACCCGTCTCATGATCTTTCCCGACCGGGTTTTGGGCATGTCCGGCACCAGCCAGACTCTTCTGGGCTTGGCAATTTTGCCGATCTGGTCGATGACCGCCTGGGACACATTTTGTGCGATTTTTTCGGAAGGCTCGAAACCCGGTTTCAGGGAGACATACAGGTCCGGCTCCGTGCCCTTGATGTCATGGGCAACCGGCACCACGGCCGCTTCCGCCACTTCGTCCGCCACCAGTGCGGCTGACTCGATCTCTTTTGTGCCCAGCCTGTGTCCGGAGACATTGATGACATCGTCGATTCTTCCAAGGATTCTGTAGTACCCGTCCTCGGCTCTCATGGCCGCATCACCCGTCAGATAGGGCCAGTCTCTCCAGTCCGTGCTTTTCGGATCCTTGCAGTACCGCTCGAAGTATGTCTTGACGAACCGGTCCCGGTCTCCCCATATGGTCTGGAACATTCCCGGCCATGGGTTCTGTATGCAGATGTTGCCGGCAATGCCCGCCTCTTTGATTTCGTTGCCTTCATCGTCGTAGATGATCGGATGGATGCCTGGAACTCCGGGACCTGCGCTTCCGGGCTTCATGGGAGAGATGCCGGGCACGTTGCTGCAGAGAAACCCACCGGTCTCGGTCTGCCACCAGGTATCCACGATGATGGCCTCACCTTTGCCCACAGCGGATTCGTACCACTTCCAGACTTCCGGCTCGATGGGTTCGCCCACTGTGGTCATGTGTTTGAAGTGGTAGTTGTATTTGGCGGGTTCGTCCGGCCCGACTTTGCGAAGGGCCCTTATGGCGGTGGGAGCGGTATGGAAAATATTGACATCGAGGTTCTGGGCGATCCGCCAGGACCTTCCCGCATCCGGATATGTGGGCACGCCTTCGTAGATGACGCTGGAGGCGCCGAGAGAGAGCGGGCCGTACACAATGTAGGAATGGCCGGTGATCCATCCGATGTCCGCCATGCACCAGTATACATCCCTTGGCTGGATGTCCTGGATATACTTGGAGGTCCCGGTCACATAGGCGAGATATCCCCCGGTTCCGTGCTGGCATCCTTTGGGTTTGCCCGTGGTTCCGCTGGTATACATGAGAAAAAGCGGCTCTTCCGCCAGCATTCTTTCCGGCTCGATCCGTTCTCCGTAATACTTTTGAACCTCTTCGTTGACAAAGATATCCCGGCCGTCCTTCATGGGCTTGTCAGAAGAATACGTGCCAGGGTACCGCTGCCAGACAAGGACCGTATCCACGGTCTGCCCCTGCTCGGAAGACAGCTGCACCGCCTCGTCCGCATGGGGTTTGTGGTCCAGAAGCTTGCCGCTTCTGTAGTACGCGTCCATGGTGATCAGCACCCGGCTCTGGGAGTCGGCGATACGGTCGGCGCAGGCACTTGCGGAAAATCCGCCGAATACCACGGAATGGATCACGCCGAGTCTTGCACAGGCGAGCATGGTAATGGGCAGTTCGGCTGACATGGGCATGTGGATGGTGACCCGGTCGCCTCTTTTGAGTTTGGCAGTGTTGCGCAGCAGGGCTGCGAATTCGTTTACCCGCACATAGAGTTCGTGGTAGGTGATATGATTGATCCGTTCCTCCTCGGGTTCGGGAACGAAGTGGATCGCGGCTTTGTTCTTGTTTTCCTTCAGATGTCGGTCGATACAGTTGTAGCTGGCATTGACTTTCCCCCCTTTGAACCATTTAAAGCAGGGGGCGTCACTTGTGTCCAGAACTTCATCCCAGTACTTGTACCAGGACAGCATTTCCGCATATTCCACAAAGCAGTCCGGGAAGTTGTCCAGTTTGAACCGGTCAAATACGGCAGGATCGGTGAGGTTTGCCTGGCCGATGAATTTCGGGCTCGGATAGTAGTACTCCTCCTCCTGCCAGTGTACGGCGATCTGGGCTTCCGTGGTTTCAGTAACTTCTCTTTCGCTCATTTTTGCCTCCTTTTTCGTTGTTAGCAGTTTTACCTGTTTGTGTTTAAAATTAAATTTTCGGTAACGAGAAGATGGATGCAGCAAATCCGGATTCTGCTTTCACTGAAAGTAAGAGCACCACCTCCTTTACAGATAAACTGATTGTGCGGTTACAACTGATATTTTTAACGGCCCTGAATTCGGCCTTGATTGTTTTACAGTCTTCCGGGTGGTTCAGCGTGCACCTGGCTCTGCAGATGTATTCGTGCCGTGTTGGGTTCAGCCCCGTGTGGAAATCGAAATTATTTATTGAATCTAATTTATGTCGTTTCTTCCGTCTTAGTAAGAAATTTTGTATAAGTCAACAAAAAATTTATTTTTTTTCACGGCGGCCTTATTTCTGTTTTCAGGATTTTGACTTGACAATCCGGCTCTCCTTACATAATTGTATGGGTACAGGTGGTGATTTTTGGATGATTAAAATTCTCAAAGTCCCATCGGGCCTGTCTATCCCCGGCGAAGACAGACGCGGTTATGATAAAAATCGGTTATGATATAAAAGGAGATTTGAGGGATTTGTTATGTGAACCGAAAAAAGCAATTGCCTGTCACTTCACTTTTCCTGTCACTACTCTCCCGGCACTATCACTTTCAAGCAGAACAGAGAATGTTTAGCAGATTCGCGCCAATCGCGTTCAATTCTAAAGAAAGAAAGATAGATAAACAATCAGGGAATGATCTGCTTTATGCTTGTTTCTAAGTTGCTCAGGAGTTGGGGGTGCCGGGTTTTTGCGCCCAGCAGACTGGTCAGGCACAAGTACAGGGTCTTTAAAGAATTGCTGCAGTTCGACCAGAATGCCCTGGAGTACATAGCCAGGTTGGAAGAGATCTATTATCAGGACAAACCGGTGGATTTTGCCTGTATTCTGCGCTTATGCAGACAGGTAAGTCATGAGGTTTATTCGCTTGCCAGGGGGCTTACAGACATGGACCCTCTGCGCTACAAAGATGTGCCGGCCTATGAGCAGAAGATTGATTTTTATATTCAGATGGTCCTTATGAAGGATGAGGTCCAAACGGATCCTCCTTATGTACAGGCCCTCGAGGGAGATGAAACTGAGATTGGGGGCAAGGCATGTAATCTGGTCAAAATCAAACATGAGCTCGATATCCAGGTTCCAAGAGGGTTTGTGCTGAACAGTTCCGCTTTCAACTGTTTTTTGGAACACAACAATCTGCGAAAATCGCTGGATGATTTGCTGGCCGCAACGTGTTCCGGGCGGGAAAAGGAGTTCCAGCAAATTTGCGGCCGGATGCAGAAGCAGGTTTTGGATTCTGAAGTTCCCCAGGCAGTCGTAAGGGAAGTGGAAAGGTTTCTGCAGGAATTTCATCTGCAGGAATGTACACTTGCTCTTAGAAGCAGTGCAGTTGCCGAGGACAGTGCGGCCTCCTTTGCCGGGCAGTATGAGAGCATGCTTCGGGTGGATTCCCTTGGCTGGCCGACCGCTTATAAAAGCGTAGTGGCCAGTAAGTATTCTCCCCGGGCAGTCAGGTATAGAATAGAGCAGGGACTGTCAGATTCCATGGCACCGATGGCTGTTTTGTTCCAGGAGATGATCGAGCCCCTGTGCAGCGGGATCATGTATACCCAGGGCATCAGAGATAAAAGGGAATTGGAAATTTACCTGCTTGAAGGTTCCGGGGAGTCTCTTGCTGCCGGAAAGGATTTGGCCGAGGAAATCTTTTTACCCAGAGAACAAGAGGGAAGCGAGGTGGAAATTCAATCCGCAAGTTTATGCGGCAGGGATCTCCAAGAGCTGAAGAGATTGGGACTTGCCCTGGAACGACATTTTCATGCACCACAGGATGTGGAATGGTGCCGGGAAAAGGATAAGGGGTTTTATATCCTGCAGTCCAGAGATTTGCGAATTGGTGCTCAAAAACAGGAGATCGAAGAGAGCAGGGGAAAAGCGGATGACGGATTGGCCAAAGGGAGTTTTGCCAGTCAGGGCCGGGCGGTGGGCAGGCTGGTGTTGAGAGAGGATTTGGAGGCGGGTCGGGTAGATGGCCCCTGCATACTCTATGTGCCCGGTCTTGACCCGGAACTTACGGTTTATCTTCACAGGGTAGAGGGTATTGTTTCCGAGAAAGGCAGCACTGCCTGTCATCTGGCCTCTGTCGCCAGGGAAAAACAAGTGCCGGTCCTCTTTGATCTGAAAGGAAAAGAGAATCTGGAGGCCGGCAGGGAAATCAGTATGGACGCTAACCAGGGCAGGATCTGGGCGGGCCGGGTTTTTGAGCCGGAAGAGATGGAAAATACGGACAGCCCCTGGAGCAGAAGTCCGGTCAAAGAGATTCTCGGCCGTGCCATGGTGCCCATTTCCAGATTGCATCTGACTGATCCTGAAACAGAGGATTTTACTCCCCAAGGCTGCCGCTCCATGCACGATTTGGTGCGTTTTGCCCATGAAGCTGCTGTACGCGGGATGTTTGACCTGGTGGGAAAGAGGGGGCTTAGTAGAAGCGGAGCAAAGAGGCTGGTCTCAGATACCCCTTTGGTTCTGTACGTCCTGGACGTTGACGGGGGGATTGCTTCTGAAGCTGAAAAGGCCGGAGAAGTTGAACCTGAACAGATCGTTTGCCGGCCGATGCGCAAATTATGGGATGGGTTCTGCCATCCGGCAGTACAGTGGGAAAAGAATATTCCTTTGTTTGACTGGAATGAGTTTGAAAGGGTGGAAAATTCCTTTATCAATCCCGAAAAATCGATATTGTTCAGCAGCTATGCCGTGTTGGGACCTGACTACCTGCATGCCTTGCTGAGATTCGGTTATCATTTTGCAGTGGTAGACAGCCTGCTGGCAGAGTCCATAGAGCATAACTATATTCATTTTCGTTTTAAAGGAGGCGGCGCCGGATTTGAACAACAGCATCTGCGTTTGCAATTGGTGTCAACCGTACTTGAGAAAAAGGGATTTCAGGTCGAAATAACCGGTGATTTGGTAAACGCCGCCCTGAATCGAAGGGATTTTGCACAAACAGCCCAGGGGTTGACTGTTCTGGGAGTCGTGTTGGGCAGGACGGTACGGATGGATATGCGCCTTTACGACCATCAACAGATGCAGGAGGTGGCTCAAGAGATTTTAGAGGAAATCAGGTAGTGGGATTTTTTACCAAAAAGGACAAAGGGAAAGAAGGCGGCTACCCTTTACAGTGGGTGGGTTCGCAATTGGCAGTGGGGCCTGCTCCTCAACCCTGCCAGATGGAAGAGCTTAAGGAGTCGGGCCTGGATGCCATCTTAAATTTGGGCCTTGAATTGGAACCTCTGGCTGAATTTGAGAGGGAAGAGGGTTTTGAAGTTATGCATGTGCCCCTGGTGGATGAAGAGGCCCCGGATCTGGAAGAGCTGGAAAGAATACTTGAGTGGCTGGATGAATCCATTTATCTGGGGAAAAAAGTACTGATTCATTGCCGTTTCGGGGTGGGCCGCACAGGCACGTTGCTCTATTCCTACCTCTTGCGCAGGGGCTGGGGGCAAAAGAGGACCAAGAAGCTGATCAAACGGCTGCGCTCTCAACCGGCAAATGCGGAACAAGCCAGATTGCTGCGTAGATATGGCAAGCAGGAAGGGACTTTGAGCGTCCGGGAACCCAGCCTGGAACCTGAAAATTTTATGGATTTGACCCCCTATTTTTCCGAATTGGAAAAGTACCGGGAGGAAATGGAGTCCCATCTTACAGTCAATGATCAATGCGGCAGGGAACACGACAACTGCTGCTATGATCTGGTCGAGGTCTGTCTTGTGGAGGCAGTCTATCTTCTTCGCTTGATGAACAGAAAGCTGGACAGCGAGGACAGGAAAATCTGTATTCAAAAGGCAGTGCAGGCCGGCAGCAGGGTAAAGGAATTGAAGGAGGAACATCGGGATGACAGAAAGCTTGCAATAGCGTATGCCAGGGAGAATATAAAATGTCCTTTTAACAAGGAGGAGAAATGTCTGCTTTTTACCCAGCGGCCGCTGGCCTGTCGTCTTTCAGATCAGGAGGGTGCCGGAAGAGAGAAGATAGAGAATTTGCAGAACAAATTGGAGGCTCTGTCAGATGGGTTGATCCAGGAATTCAGTGAAGGGGAAGTGGAAAAATTTGAGCCTGATATTTATTTGCCAGAGGTCATCTCCGGACGTTTTGTGCAAAGATTTTTTCAGGTGCTGGCAGGGTTGTAAACCGGTCCAGGCTGAGATGGATAAGAAGGAAACGGATGAGTAAAAGCATGAACAAGATCATTTTTGGGCTGATTCTCTTGGTTCTGACAGGATTTGTCCTCTGTGCGTGCGAAGATAAACAAGAGGCTGTTGAGGTAAATCTGGAAAAGCGGAGAGAAATCAATATCAGCGACAGATTCGAAGGCATTACCTATGCCTACCTGCCCCAATACTCCCACCGGGTTTCTTATAAACGGCATCACATGCTGGTCGATTATCTGCGCCAAAAAACAGGGCTCGATATTCGACAAGTTTTTCCGGACACCTTTGACGAACATATGAAGATGGTTGGTGAGGGGAAAATCGATATCTCCTTTTCCAATCCTGTGATTTATATGAAGATTGCTCATCGCTATCAGGCCGGGGCTTTTGCCCGTATTGTAGAACAAGACGGGTACAGCAGATTTCGAGGGCAAATCATTTGCAGGGCCGACAACAAGGCCCTTCGGGATATTCAGGACTGTCCGGGCAAAACCTGGATAGCAGTGGATCCTTCCTCGGCAGGGGGCTATCTGTTTATCCTGGACTATTTTTTACGCCAGGGCATACGTCTGGAAGATTTCAGTGAAGTGGTTTTTGCTCCAGGCCCGGGAGGCAAGCAGGAGAAGGTGGTTCTGGCTGTTTATGCAGGAAAATACGATATCGGTTCCATAAGAGAAGGGACCCTGGAAGTGGTGGAGGACAAGATCGACAGGGAGGAAATCAGGGTTCTGGCGCACACCCCCTGGTATCCGGCCTGGGTCTACGCAGCTCGTAAAGGTTTGAATCCAAACGTGACAGAGAAGATCAAAGAGGCCCTTTTGAGTCTGGACAGGAAAGATCCTGAGCAGGCAGAAATACTCAAACAGGCGGGATTCGTGGGGGTGATCGCCTCTGACGATGAGGACTTCGATCCCTTGCGCAAGATGGCCAAAAGAACGGAGATTGACCTGGATGAGTAGAATATCGGCCGGCTTGAATCGTCTTTCCTTCAGCACCAAACTGAGTTTGGGCATTGCCCTGATTGTCATTGTGTTCGGCTTGGTCCTGGGCGGGCTGATCACCCACAAGTCGGCCCGGGAACTGGCCATAGAGAGCAGGAAAAGGGGGATTGCGGTAACCAATAATCTGGCCTACCGTTCAGTAGATCCCCTGTTGGCGGTAGATTTTTTGCGCCTGGAAAACCTGGCCGGCCAGACAAAGGCCAGGAGTGAGGATATCATTTACATATTTATCGTAAATGATCAAAACCAGGTCCTGGTGCATACCTTTGAAGACGGCTTTCCAGTGGATCTTTTGCATGTAAATGAGCCCTCATCCGATGGAAGGATTTCGAGCCGGCTTTTGCGCAGCCGGAAAGGACTTATTTATGATTATGCCGCAGCAATAGAAGTTGAAAACGATCCAATTGGAATCGTTCGGGCGGGCTTTTCCGGAAAACGCCTGCAAAACACCATTAAACGACTTTTGTTGACTGCCGCCTCTCTGACACTGGGTGTGGTGGCTCTGGGAGTGTTCATTGCTTCCCTGTTCGCAAGATCAGTGACCAGGCGTATCCAGAGACTGCGCGATTCAGCGGAAAAGATGGTCAAAGGCGATCTGGAGATCCAGACCGGACCTGAACTGGAAGTAAACTGCTGGCAGATGATGGACTGCCGGGCGGAAAATTGTCCTGCCTATGCCCGGAAAGGACTGCGCTGCTGGGATCTGGTGGGCACCCTCTGTTCCCAGGTTCATCCGGACCGCCTTGCCCCGGACTGGACATCCTGTCGGGATTGCCCTGTTTTCAAGCGTCTGCACGGGGACGAGATCCAGGATCTGGCCGAGGCTTTTGATGTCATGGCTTCCAGTATCAAGAGTCATGTACAGCAGATAAGCACTGCAGAACAGAAATTGGCCAGACAGAAAGGGATCTTGCGCACCATCCTGGATGTCACTCCGGATCTGGTTTCCCTGCAGGATGAAAATCTGGTGTATCAGACTGCGAATAAGGCCTTTTGCGATTATTTTCAGATTTCCGAATCCGAGCTTGTGGGCAAGGACGTCAGCGATTTGTTTTCAGAAAATAATGCCCGGTTGTTTTTTGAGGAGGACCGGGAGATCCTAAAGAGCAGGACACCCCTTTCCAAAGAGATCATGGTCCGGGACAAGGGACAAAAGAGATGGTTTCACGTGCTCAAGGTGACTGTTCTGGAAGGAAATAGGATCGTGGGCCTTTTGCTTACTGCAAGGGATATCACTGAGATCAAGAATTACCAGCAGCAACTGGTTCAGGCCCAGAAGATGGAGGATATAGGGCACCTGGCCGGCGGGGTGGCCCATGAGATCAATACTCCCCTCGGCATTATCCTGGGCTATGCCCAGCTTCTACTCGACGACGTGGCTGAAGACGGTCAGATGGCAGAGGATCTTGCCACCATAGAGAGACAGACCCAGGTGTGCCGAAAGATTGTGGCCGATCTTCTGAAATTTTCCAGAAGCAGTGAGCCGGTAAAGGCGGAAGTGGACCTGAATCACTCCCTGGAAGAAGTTTGTTCTCTGGTGGAACATACCTTTGGGCTGAGTCAGATCGAGATCATCAGACGTATGCAGGAAGATTTGCCCGGAATCGATGCAGATGCGGGACAGGTAAAGCAGGTGTGGATGAATCTTTTAAATAATGCGGCAGCTGCAATAGGCAGTGAAGGCTGGATTCTGATCCAGACGGAGTACCTGTCTGAGGAAAATCGTGTTTTGGTGATCATTGCGGATTCAGGTCCGGGGATTTCTGAAGAGGCGTTACATAAGGTTTTTGATCCCTTTTACAGCACCAAGCCTGTGGGAGAAGGGACGGGTCTTGGGCTTTCGGTTTCCATGGGGGTTGTCAGGGACCACGGCGGCCGGATCAGGGTGAAAAGCCCTTTGCCCGACGATCTGAAGCCAAAAGAAAGGGAAGTAAATCCAGGACAAGGAGCTGCTTTTTTTGTCAGTTTGCCTGTAAATGTTTCAATGGAAGACAATGGATGATTGTGTAAAAACGGATGGAAATGAACGGTGTGCAAAGGAGAAAGAGATGTCACATATAATTGCCCTTGATGATGTTCAGGATGCGGTGGTGCTCATAAAGCGGATTTTGGAGCGCAAAGGCCATACAGTGAATACGTTTACAGAAGAAGAGGAGGCCCTGCAGTTTTTGCAGGACAATGAGGTGGATCTGGCAATTTTGGACATCAAGCTTAAGAAAATGGATGGAGTGCAGGTGTTGGAAGAAGTGCAGAAAATTTCGCCTCATACCAGGGTAATTATGCTCACCGGTTATCCGACACTGGAAACAGCCCGGGACTCATTGAAAAAGGGAGCTTCTAAATATTTGGTGAAACCAATTGATAAATTTGAACTGGAAGAAATGGCTGCCGAGGTGTTGCAAGGAGAAAAGAAGTGATTATCGATTAAACAGGTGCGGTTTTTTTGTTTTTGGGGTTGCAATAAGGGCGGATATGGAGGTAAGGTGGGACCGATTTGTATATTTGAACCATTGATCCGAGGTGACGTATGAAAAATCCAGCGGACAATTACTGGAAGCTGAAACTTGAACACGTGAAAGAGAATCTTGAGAGCAACAATTTCGAGGTCTTTATTGCCGATTCGGCAGACCATGCAAAGGAACTTGCGCTGAACGATATTATCCCGCCTTTGAACGCTGAAAGCGTCTCCTGGGGAGGATCCATGTCTTTTGTGTCCACCGGGCTTTTCCATGTTCTGAAAGATGATAAAAATATGGAGGTTTTGAATACCTTTGACAAAACCCTTGAATTTGAAGATCAGATGGAGCTGAGAAGGAAATCTTTGCTGGTGGATCTTTTTATCACCGGCACCAATGCCGTGACCGAATCCGGTCAGCTGGTGAACCTGGACATGATCGGTAACCGGGTGGCGGCTCTCACATGGGGCCCGAAGAACGTCATTCTGTTTATCGGCAGAAACAAGATATGTACGGATCTTGAAGAGGCCATGCTGCGTGTGAAAAACTACGCGGCTCCTGTGAATACCATGAGTCTCGACAAAAAGACCCCGTGCCGGGAAAAGGGATTCTGTCACGACTGCAGCAGCCCGGATCGGATCTGCAACACATGGACGATTACGGAAAAATGCTTTCCCAAAAAGCGAATCAAGGTGGTTCTGATCAATGAAGACCTGGGGTTTTAGGCGATGCAGAAAATTACCCTTATCCAGCAGGACGGCAGGGGAAGATCCAAAATCGAAGGGATCAGACAGTTCGGAGGCGACCGTTTTGAAATAGAGGTGAAGGACATTGCTTCCCCCATAGAACCGGTGATTGACGATACCAGTGTATATCTGCCGGAAAATATCCGGGCCGACCTGATCCTTGACTTTCTGAAACATCCGGATCTTTCCGAGGATCTGTCGATTCTGGCACAAAAGCTGAATATACCGATGGTCGCCTCCGGAAAGAAAATTTCCAGGGGCAGCGCCATATGCCCGCCCACCTGATGCATGCTTTCAAGGCAGGTCTGCCTTGACGAGTATGGAAAGCTTTTCGGCGCCCCGTATGTCGATATCGTGCAGGAAAGCGATCGCATCAGGCGCATTGACGTCATAAGAGGGGCGCCCTGCGGGGCTACCTGGCATGCGGCGCGAAAAATGGAAGGCCTGAGTGTAGAGCAGGCCCTGACACGGTTCGGACTGGAGGTACAGTTTTTCTGTACGGCGGACCCGGCGGCCTGGGATCCCATATACAGCAAAAGCCCGGTTCACATGGCGGCGGATGTTCACTCGGCAGCGTTGAAAAGATGTCTTTCAGGCCGAAAGGAAAAACTCAGCGGGTGATCTGAAAGTCGGTGAAATGCTCAAGGGCACTGTTTTTTTCGGTTCTCACCGAGGTGACCGAGGAAGCCGGCGGCCCTTTGCGGCACCAGTCCACCATTTTCTCCACATCTTCTTGTTTTCCTTCAAAAACCGCCTCCACGTCACCGCCGGGAAGGTTCCGCACCCATCCTTTGACATTGAATTGTTCGGCTGCTTTTTGGGTTTCGGCTCTGAAAAAGACTCCCTGGACCCTGCCGGAAATGATGGCCCGGACGTTTACCATTTCGGAATTCATGGGTAAAGCCCTCCTTTGTATGATTCATTCAAAGATGCGTTGTATATGATATTTTTACCATATTTGCCGGAAATCCGGTCAAGAGTTTTGTCGAGTTGTTCCCATTGGTTTTCCGACCGGGAGGTATCTGCCAACAGTTCCATCTGGACGGGCCTGTCCCCTTCGATCAGATTGGAGGCCCCGATACCCACAAGCCTGACCTTCTTTTTTATATTCACGGTACAGAGAAGATCAACCGCTTCATTATACATGGATGTTCCTGAAAAAGAGGAGGGTCGGTAGGGTTTCTGACGGGTCAGGCAGGAAAAATCGGAAAATTTGATTTTGATGGAAAGGGTTGAAAATCCGAGATTTTTTTTCCGAAGCGACCGGGCGATTGAGTTGGCGTGATGAAGGAGATATTTTTTCAAAATGTGAATGTCACTGGTGTCTTCGGGCAGGGTCGATTCACCGGAAACCGATTTTCTGTTTTCGTTACCCTGAACTTTGGAATCCTTCAGGTCGGCGCAGTCGGCAAGTTTGAGGCCGAAACCGCCCAGTTTGGCGGACAGAGTGCTTGTGTCGAATTTTTTGACATCCCCCAACTTCCGGATATTGAGGGGTTGTAACCGGGAAAGGGCGCTTTTGCCCACACCGGGGATTTTTTCTATGGCAAGGCTGTGGGCGAACTCTTCAGCGGATTCCGGTTCGATGATGACAAGGCCGTCCGGTTTGTCCATGTCGGATGCGATTTTGGCGAGGAATTTGACAGGGGCCGCTCCGACGGAGCAGGCAAGGTCAAAATGATCCCTGATGCCTTGCTTGATACGGGCGGCGATCTCCTGATAACCGCCGAACAGGCGGGTACAGCCTGTAACGTCCATGTATGCTTCGTCCACGGAAACCTGTTCCATCAAAGGGGTGAAACCGGAAAGGTACGTCATGATTTTTTCGGATTCGTCTGCATACTTTTTTTTGTTGACAGGGACCAGAATCAGGCCGGGGCATAAGGTTTTGGCCTGATAAACCGGCATGGCGGACCGGATGCCGAACCGCCTGGCCTCGTAACTTGCCGCGGACACCACGCTGCGGCCGGAATCACCAGCCACAACGACAGGTTTGCCCAGCAGCCACGGGTCGTCCCTTTGTTCAACCGATGCGAAAAACGCATCCATGTCAATGTGAAGAATCATCTTCTTTTGCCTTTCGTATATCCGCTTTCTGACGTTCCAGAATGTATTTGTGGATGGCTTCTTTGTCCTCGTCGGAGCAGCGCTTGAAAAGGCAGTGGCAGATATTGTTTTCATCCACATCCTTCACTTCGATGGTTACCTTGACAAGGGTGGTGTACCGCAGCCAGGGTTTGGTCAAAAGGAGCCCGGCCTGCTCGGTATCACCGATTTTGAAAGAGGTGTTCGGGAAAGCAGCCCCTTCCGCGCTCAGGTTGATAAGAGGCACTGTGGTGCCGTATAGATCCATATGGATGCCGTCTGCATTCTCGAGATCATACCGGAACGCTTTGCGGTGGTTGGAAGAGGGATGGATTATTTCATCATCGGAACGGTGTTTTTTTCTTTTCCAGAACAAATTCAACTCTCCTGTTCATCGAGCGGTTTTCTTCCGACGTGTTCGGAACAAGGGGCATGATTTTTCCATATCCGGTCGCAGTGAGTCTTTCCGGCTGTATCCCTCTTTCAATCAAATGCTGTAAAACATTGGTGGCCCGGATGGCGGAAAGCTCCCAGTTTGAGGGAAATCTTTCGGTGGAAATGGGAACATCGTCTGTGTGGCCTTTGATATTGATATTGTAGTCCGGGTAATCAAACAGCACCTTGGTGATTTCATCCAGAACCCTTGGTGCATCCTGGCCCAGTTCGGCCGAACCCGATTGAAACAGGGCTTCTCCCCGGATCCGTACAACGATTTTTCCCTCCAGGATCGTTGTGGTTATGCTGTCCTCGGCCTTTCCGGAAGCGGCAAACCGGTTGATATCCCGGACCAGAGTCTCTTCTCTCGAGCGAAGCCCGGTCAGGTCTTCAATGGTGATTTGTGTATCCATGGACTCAGGTATTTCTAAAAGTTCCATAAGTCCGATCAGATTCGACTCTGTTTCAATGCTGGTTTTGATTTTTTCCACGGCGGATTTGTATTTTTCCGTTTCAAACGAGGAAAGGGAGTAAAGCAGGACAAAAAAGACAAGAAGCAGGGTCATCATGTCCGCAAACGTAACAATCCACCCGGAGCCTTCCTCCTCGCCGGAAAGAAACGAACCGTAGATTGTATTATCAGTTGTACTGGTGTTCATTCTTCCTGCCCTTGCTCATCTGGCTGAACGGCTTGCGCAGCCGTAGCGGGATGAAAGAGGAAAGTCTTTCATAAAGGATCACCGGATTGTTGTTTTCGATTATGGAAACCGCCCCTTCCATTAAAATCTCATGATTGATGACCTCAAGGACCGTACGGGATTTGAGTTTGCCGGCAATGGGAAGGAAAAAAAGCGTGGAGATCAAAGACCCGTAAAAAGTCGTCAAGAGAGCTGTGGCCATTGAGGAACCGATATTGGAGGGATCCTGCAGCTGACTTAACATCTGGACCAGCCCGATCAATGTGCCGAGCATGCCGAAAGCCGGGGAGTAGGTTCCCATTTTCCGGAACACGTCCTGGACAATATAGTGCCGCATTTTGAGAGACTCGATTTCCACGGAAAGTGCCGCCCGGATAACGCTCTCGCTGGAGCCATCCGCGATCAGGCCGCAGGCTTTTTTCAGAAATTTCGATTTTACTTCCACTTTGCTAAGTTCCAGCAATCCCTGTCGCCTGGAAATGTCGCACAGCTGGATCATGGTGGAAACGGCCTCGTTGGGATCTTCCTTTTCTTTGGAGAAGACAAAATAGGCGGCCCGGAATGCCGCAACCACATCCTTGAACTGGAAGGTCAGAAGGGTGGTGGCGAGGGTGCCGCCGAACACGATCATAATTCCGGGCCAGTTGATGAAATTGTGAATGTCTCCGCCGAGGAAAATGGCGCTGACGATTAAAGAGATTCCTGAAAAAATTCCGATAAAACTGGCAAAGTCCATTATAAAATTTTCTCCGAACAGTCGCTTGTTGTTATTGACAATTTCAGATGGTATATTACTATGCTCAAATGGTCAAGGCAATACTTTTTACGGGTCATAAGGCTTCAGGGCCGGGAGAAAT
>CAYFVA010000004.1:0-1576 GCA_964346265.1 uncultured Desulfobacterales bacterium | reverse complement strand
AAATGGTCAAGGCAATACTTTTTACGGGTCATAAGGCTTCAGGGCCGGGAGAAATTTATGAGGAAATTATGGGCTGCATGGATCTGTTTTTTTGTGGTGATCGGCGCCGCCGGGTGCTCAAACGACAAACCGGCAAAGGAAAACTCCGGCTCGAGGGACAAGGTCGAAGCGGTGGCCGAACCAGACACAGAGGTCTCATACGAAACGCTTCCGGACGGCATCGAATGGATCAAAAATAACGACGCCCCGGTCTTTTCATCGCCGGACGCTGAAAAAGGCGGTACCTTCAACCAGGCGATCCTGAGTTTTCCCATGACGTTCCGGACGGTGGGACCGGATTCCAACGGAAGCTTCAGAAGCGCCATTCTGGACAATCAGCTCAACCTGATCAACATTCATCCCAATACCGATGAAATTATTCCGGAGCTTGCCACAAAATGGGCGTTCGGGGATGACCAAAAAACCATGTACTTCCGGCTGGACAAAGAGGCAAGGTGGTCCGACGGAAAACCGGTCACGGCGGCCGATTTTCAGTATACCCTTGAATTCATGCGGTCCGACCATATCATCGCGCCCTGGTATAATGACTACTACACAAGGGAAATCGATAAGGTGGTCGTTTATGATGAACACACACTCGCGGTGAAAAGCACCAAGGCCCAGCCCGATCTTCACCTGAAGCTCAACCTGGGCCCGATCCCGGAACATTACTACGGAAAGCTGGACGAGAACTTCGTCCATGAGTACAACTGGAAAGTCGTTCCCAATACAGGCGCGTACCGGATCGAAGATTTCCGGAAAGGAAAGTTCGTGCGCTTTAAAAGAAAGGAGAACTGGTGGGCGGAAAACCGCAGGTATTTCAAAAACCGTTTCAATGCCGATTATGTGCAGTACAATGTGGTCAGGGACTACAACATGCTGTGGGAATATTTCAAAAAGGGACGGATCGATTTGTTCAGCCTGACGATTCCCAAATACTGGCATGAAAAATCCGACACGGAAGTGTTCCGCAAGGGGTATGTGAAAAAGATCTGGTTTTTCAACAATACCCAGCGGTCGGCATCCGGCATGTGGCTGAACCAGGACAAACCGATTTTCAGTGACAAACGGGTCCGTTACGCATTCGCCCATGCCATGAATATTCAAAGAGTCATTGAAAAGGTTCTCAGAGGTGACTATTTTCGACTGATCCACGGGTATGTGGGATACGGGGAGTACTCCAACAATTCGATCCGTCCACGGACATATTCCATTGAAAAGGTCACGGCCCTTATGACCGATGCCGGCTGGCAAAGAGGGAAAGACGGTATATGGGAAAAGGACGGCCGGCGGTTCAGTGTGCAGGTGACCTACGGATTTGAACAGCATACGCCGAGACTTGTGGTGCTCAAAGAGGAAGCCCGTAGAGCCGGTGTGGAACTGAGGCTCCAGAAGCTGGACAGTTCCGCCGCATTTAAAAAATTTCTGGAAAAGCAGCACGACGTGGCCTGGATGGGCTGGAGCACGGGGCTGCGGCCGTCCTTCTGGCAGCACTGGCATTCGGACAACGCCCACAAACCCCAGACCAACAATATCA
>CAYFVA010000003.1:0-33849 GCA_964346265.1 uncultured Desulfobacterales bacterium | reverse complement strand
CTTACATGAGCGGAAGGTACCACCGGTTCGGCTGATGCCGGGAATATGGCACGGACTTTCATATAAAAGCGCAGAATTTTGATCCGTCTCTTCAAACGTTTCTGAAACCGATTGGGTGGAGATATATAATATATGGATAAGGATGATAGGCTGGAGTCAAAGGCAGAGCCTTGACTAGGCTCTGCCTTCTTTGGCGGGATTTTATTTATCCGGCTACATCGATTCCCGGATCGCAGCCGAGATTCTTGTCAGGTGATTCACAGTCGAAATTGGAATCTCTGGTATCCTGGTGTCCTTCTTCTCTTTCCACGTCACTTTCGATATGATCTCTTACTTTATTGTCGGTCATTTTGTCACCTCCGAGTTTATTGTCTGTTACCGTTTCCGTTTTTCCTGTTGCCCTTTAAACATAAATTAATACTTGATTCCGGGGTGTCAATAGCCAAAATGAATTTTTTTTGGAACTCCAAACTTTTTTATAAAACAAAAAGGGTTTTCGGAGTGAAAGCTGAAAACCCTTTATATGCATATGGTACCGAAGAGAGGACTTGAACCTCCACGCCTTGCGGCACTAGATCCTAAGTCTAGCGTGTCTACCAATTCCACCACTTCGGCACGAGAAATAACGACGGACTGTATACTATAAATCGCCGATCAAGTCAAGAAGCGGAAAGCACCTCTCTGACTTTCAAGGCAAGGTCACTCAGATTGTAGGGTTTCTGGATAAAACCGTGCGGCTTTTCAGAATCCGACGATGTTTTCCCTCCTGCATCATCAAATGGATACCCGCTCGAGATGACCACTTTAACCTCCGGGGCGATTTTCCGGATCTCTTCCAGGCACCTGTACCCGCCCATGCCCGGCATGCTGATATCAAGGAGAATCAGATCAACCGAAGAATCCGGCATTGCAATAGTCTCCAGCGCCTCTTCACCGCTTGACGCGGTCAGAATCCCGTACCCAAAACCTTCAAGCCCCTTCCGGACCACCTCCAGAACAGCAGTTTCGTCATCCACCACCAGCAGCGTTTCCTCTCCGGTTCCGGTGCTCTCCGCAGAAGAATCCACATCCCCGGCTTCATTTTCCCTGGGTTCCGCCGGAAGAAAAATCGTGAAGGACGTGCCCCTGCCCTCTTCACTGGAACAGGTGATATACCCCTCGTGTTCCCTGACAATGCCGTAAACCGATGCAAGACCCAGCCCGGTCCCCTTGCCGATTTCCTTGGTGGTGAAAAACGGTTCGAATATATGCTCCACAACTTTCTTGTCAATTCCGCAGCCTGTGTCGGTAATGACAAACTGTACATAGGCCCCGGTGTCCATCCAAATATTCTCCGGCATATTTCGTCCGTTGATCATCACATTGGCTGTTTGAATGGTGATTGTGCCTCCGGACGGCATGGCATCCGCCGCATTCGTTCCAAGATTGAGAATCACCTGCTCCAGCTGAATGGCATCGGCCCGGACGATCCACGGTTCTTGTTCAAGATCGAACTCGATGGAGATCATTTTGGGGATGGTTCTTTCGAGAATGCCTGCGGCCTGTTCAATGCAGGAGTTGATATCAACCGGCCGCCGCTCGGTCTCCAGTTTCCTGCTGAACGTCAGAAGCTGCCTGACAAGCCGGGCAGCCCGGTCCGCCGCACTGTCAACAGCTTCGAGACTCTTTCTGTCCCGGTGATCTTCGGTTTTGTCCATAAGCAGAATGGTAATATACCCTTTCACGGCCTGGAGGATATTGTTAAAATCGTGGGCGATGCCGCCGGCAAGCGTTCCCACAGCCTCCATCTTTCTTGCATGCTGGAGCTGGGTTTCCAGTTTTCTTTTCCGGGTGATGTTTTCCACGATCGCGATAATGAAAAGCTGATCCCGAAGTTGTGCCGCGGAAAGGGTCAGCTCGACCATGAGATGGGTATCATCCGGACAGACGAACTTGGTTTCATAATTTTGGATCAACTGTTCTTTCCGGATACGGGCAATCAGTTCGGCTGATTCGGCCGGATCGAAAAACAGGGTGTCAAACGACAAAAACCGGATGCTCTCCCGGGTGTGGCGGATGGTTTTGTGCATGCTCTCATTGCTGGCAATGATCATGCCCTGTTCATCCAGAACGCAGATCCCAATGGGGACATTTTCAAACAGGTTTCGGAATCTGAATTCGGACTGTTTCAGCTGATCCACAAGGTCGGCGGTTTCAGACCGTTCTTTTTTCAGGCTCTCCACCATTGTATTGAACGCCGTCATCAAACTGCCGATTTCATCGTTGTGCGCAACGGAAATCTTTTCCAGATTCCCCTTGCCCACTTCCTCGGTATGCCGGACCAGTTCTTTCAGCGGCCGGTTGATAAAGAAATGGTACACAAGCAGAAAGACCGCCAGTATGGAAACCAGTACTCCCACGGTTCCCAGAAACACGATATTTTTCCCCGCGGTAATGGGCCGCTCATAATCTTTTTCAAAAATAAAACTCACAATATGATAATCCCAGAACGGAAAATACCGCACAGAAGCCACCGCACCGGATTTATTGATCGAGAGCCGGGAGACTTCACCCAATCGGATATTCCGACTTTTCATATCCATGTCCACGGTCACCTGCCTGTCAAGGGAACTTGCCGCCACCCGGCCGTTTTTGAGCACCAGCATATGAATCATATTCAGTTCAGTACCAATGGACACGATTTCTGCCACTGCTTCATTCTCGAGCGACAGGTTCATATCCGGATCATCCTCCAGCCGAAGGTCCATCAGATAATTGAAATAATTGTCACAGATATCTATACCATTCTGGGAAGTATGCCTGAGGTTGGCTTTGAAATTGTCGTCCAGGAAAGTGACGATGGGGCCGGTCAAAATGGAAACGGCAAGAAAGGAAAACAGTATGCCCGCCGCCAGAACGGGCAGAAGAACCTTGAAAAGAATCCTGTGATAAAACCTGATTTTAGGCGTGTCGTCCATCAAGTCTTCCGTTACTGATTGAACACCGGGTCGGCCGTTCTCAGTTTGGCCGGCCATACGATCTCTTTTTTTCCGTTCTGCCATTGAATGGTCAATGGATTGTGCCCGATCTGCTTTCCCTTGTGATCCACTTTGAACCGTCCGATCACCGTTACCGTGTCCGCGGAAACGATATAATCCCTGATCCGGTCATGGTCCAGAGAGCCGGTCTCCCGGACGGCTTCTTCGAGCAGCCTGCACGCGGCAAACGCGGATCCGGCATGGTAGGCCGGTTTTTCATTGTACCGGTCCGCAAACGCCGTAATAAAAGCCTTGGTGCCGGGAAACGGAATGCGCTCATCCGGTTCCCACTGGGAAGGGCCGAATACATTCTCTCCCACGGGCCCTGCGCGCTCTCTGAAATCCGGCATTACCGGGGCGATCGTCATACTCAGCACAGGAAAACGAAGCTGATTTTCTTCAAGCAGATCCAGAAACTCATGGCAATCCGGCGGATAGGCAGAGAGAATCACACCGTCCACCCTCTTTTTTTCAAGGGTATCAACAATGCCGGCAATGGCTTTGCGACCGTTTGTAAAGCTCTGGTCCAGGACAATATTCAACCGGAACCGGTCCGCCCATTTCCGGGCTCCTTTGATTGCAGCGACATTGAACGAGGAAGTTTCGTCATGAAGAAGGGCCACGTTTTTATACCCCTGACGGCCCAACATATCCAGGGTCCCGATGAAGTACCTTCCGGCAAGGGCGTACATGCCGAACACATAAGAAAACCCCCGCTCCCAGATCCTGTCGCCTGCTGCAGCACTTGCCGGCATCACGTATCCGTGCCGTTCAGTCACTTCTGATGCTGCCATGGTAAGGGGGGTTCCGTACGGGGAAAGCACAAAATCCACCCCGTCTTCCAGGATCAGTTTTTTATACAGGGTGCGTGCACGTTCCGGCCGGCTTTTGTCGTCATACAGAATCACCCGGACCGGGCGGCCGAAAATCCCGCCTTTTTCATTGACCTGTTTTTCCCAAAGCCGGTACCCTTTTCCCACCATCCGGGAAGGCGCTTTATACCGGCCCTCTCCGGAAACCGTCCCCCCGAACAGAATGGGTTTTTTTTCACCGCACAGGGCGGCCGTGTCCGGTAATAAAACACAGAGCAAAAACAAAAAAATGAGCCACCGGAAAAAACCTGTCCCTGGAAAATCTCCCCCCTTAGTCATCCGCCTCCTTCGTGATATCTGGTACCGGTTTTGACGAATATGGACATAATGATTCAGTGTAGAACAAATGACTTATTTGTCAACAGATTTATAAAACTTTGTGTTGTCAGGTTTTCCCGGATCTTCCCGAAGCTGCCGCATAAATCGCGGAAAGGGTGAGCACCACTCCGGCCCAATTCACAAGATCGGTGGGTCTGTGGAAAAAAAGGACATCCCATACAAACGCCATGGCCGGCTGGGTCAGAAGAATCAGTCCGGAAATGGACGCATTGATCCGGGGCAGTGCATTGGTGATGAAAACAAACCCGACTCCCTGGCTGAGAAAACCGAGTGCCGTAAGGGACAAAAGACTCTGAAGGGTGGGGATGGAAAACGTCTCCTCTGTCCGGATCATCTCTGCTGCCAGAAACACCGCCGTGACCAGGGAGACGAGCATGAGAACGTAAAAGGAAGACCGGGTTCTCAACGTGGACTGAAGCTTTCTGAGGCAAAGCAGGAATCCGGCGTAAAAAAAGGCGGCGGAAAATCCCAGGAACAGACCCATTTTATAGGAATCTTCCAGTGTGTCAAAGTGGATACCAACGATCATCAAAAGGCCGACAAACGCGAATGGCACCGACAGGACAAACCGCAGCCGGATTTTCTCTTTCAAAAACAGCACCCCGAAGCCGGTGAGGATAAAGACCTGGAAATTGGGCAAAATTGTCCCGAGTCCCGGCCCGATATAGTGAATACTGGTATGATACAGCACAAGATCGAGTGCGAAAAAGAACGCGCACAGAAGAACGAGAAGAAAATGCCCGCGGCCGTGCCATTTGAACTCCCGGTTGTAACACACCACCACGGCCAGGATCACCCCGCCGAAGAGTACCCGGTAGAAAGCCGACGAAATGGGGCTCACCTGGCAGATTTTCACCCATACAGAAGAAAAGCTGATCATGACCGCGCCCGCCAGCAGCATCAACAGAGCGTTCTTGCTGTTCAATTCACCGTATTGCATTCCATGCTCCACTCTTCCCCTGATTCAACTCTCTTTTCATCCGCAGTACGGATGTCATAATAGAGGCGCCCTTACAAGTCAATGGAAAAAGGTATTGTCCGGAAATATGGAACAGAAAGGAAAGAAGGAGAAGGTGGTGCCGAAGGGGAGATTCGAACTCCCACGAACGTCCGTTCACTTGTCCCTGAAACAAGCGCGTCTACCGATTCCGCCACTTCGGCACATCCGATCAATCGAATACAAACCAATACAAATCAACCCAAATTATGGATTGATTTAAAAAATCGATTCATGTATATATTATCGTTTACAGCATTTGTCAAGCGCAATGTTTACAAAAAGACCGAAAAAGGAAAGAATGGATCTTATAGAAGATATCGAAAAGCTCGAAAAACCCTTCAAGAACGCCGTTGTAACCATCGGAAACTTCGACGGAGTCCATCTGGGGCATCAGGCGCTCTTTCAAAAGGTGATCCGGGAGGCATCCCTGATCAACGGGACCTCCGTGGTCATCACCTTTGATCCGCATCCGCTCCGGGCGCTCGGCAAAAAAGGGCCTCCGGTGATCACAAGACGGGACCAGAAAATCGAACTGATCCGGGAGGCAGGAGTGGACAAAATCATCTGCATTCCTTTTACCAGAGAATTCGCTTCCACAGACCCCAGGGAGTTCATATATGATTTTCTCATCGGGAAAATCGGTATGAAATCGATTATTGTCGGTCCGGATTACTCTTTTGGTAAAGACAGAAAAGGAGATATCCACCTTTTGCGCTCGGAAAGCCGAAAAGGCGGTTTTTCCGTAATGATCCCGGACTGGACCCATGATGCGGGAGACGCCGGGGAACGGATCAGCAGCACAAAAATCCGGGAGCTTGTGATGGAAGGAAGAGTGGAAGAGGTCCCCAGGTATCTTGGACGCCAGTACCAGATCAGGGGAAAAGTGATCAAGGGAAGAAGCCGGGGCGGCAGTAAACTCGGATTTCCCACCGCCAACATCAAGCTCCATGATGAGCTCTGCCCGAAATTCGGGGTGTACGCTGTAACGGTGGAAACCGACCACGGATATTTCAGGGGGGTTGCAAATATCGGATACAGTCCTACATTTAGTGATAACATGTTTACCATTGAAGTACATATTCTGGATGACTTTTCATACGACATTTACAACACACGGATCCGGGTGAACATGGCGGCAAGACTGAGAGAGGAGAAAAAATTTTCCGGCCTGGAAGAGCTTTCCGGCCAGATCAGAAAAGACATTGAGAACGCAAAGGAAATCGTACACTAATGGCAGTTTTATCCATCGTTACATACCCTGAAAGATCACTTCTCAAGCCGTCGGTCCCGGTGGAAAAGATTGATGAGACCATCCACGCGCTGATCGAGGATATGGGGGAAACCATGGCAGACGCACCCGGGGTCGGGCTTGCCGCCCCCCAGGTGGGGGAAAATATCCGGCTGATCGTGTACGACCCGTCCGCCGGGACAAAAGAGAAAGAAGAGGATTCCGGCAAACGGTTCACCCCGCTTGTCAACCCGGAGATCATCCATGCAGAAGGCTCAGTTGTATCAGAGGATGAGGCCTGCCTCAGCGTGCCCGATTACAGCGCCGATGTGAAGCGGTATTCCAAAGTCACGGTAACGGCACTGGACCGGGAAGGAAAACAGATCACCTTTGATGCCGAAGGCATCCAGGCGGTGATCATGCAGCATGAGATCGACCATCTGGACGGCATCCTGTTCATTGACCGGATCAGTTCCCTCAAGCGGAACATGTACAAAAAAAAGATGGCAAAACAGGCCAAAGCGGATGCAAAAGGGTAAGTTCCATATCGTGTACATGGGTACGCCGGATTTTGCCGTGCCCGCACTCGAGGCGGTGGCAGGCGCGGGCCATGACGTTGATCTGGTGATCACCCAACCGGACCGGCCCAAAGGAAGAGGGAAAAAGCTTTCCCCGCCCCCGGTCAAAACAGCCGCCCGGCATCTTGGACTGACCGTATGCCAGCCGGAAAAAATCAACACACCCGGGATGAAAGAACAGCTTGAAACTCTTGCACCGGACCTGTTCATCGTGGCCGCCTTCGGCCAAATTCTCACACAGGAGATACTGGAAATACCGGCTGTCTACCCGGTGAACATCCATGCATCCCTTTTGCCGAAATACAGGGGCGCCTCGCCGATCCAGGCCGCTATAACGAACATGGAAGAAGAAACCGGCATCACCACCATGGTAATGGACAAACACCTGGATGCAGGGGATATCCTTATGACGTCAAAGATTTCCATCGATCCCGAAGATACGGCCGGAAGCCTGCATGACAGACTGGCGCAGGCCGGGGCCGATCTGATCGTGGAAACGCTGGACGCCCTTGCCGCAGGAACGCTGACGCCGGTGCCCCAGAACGAGGAACAGGCCACCTTCACCCGCCTTTTGAAAAAGAACGACGGAAAGATCGACTGGGGGAAAAACGCGGATGAAATCTGCGCCCATATCCGGGCCATGAATCCATGGCCGGGTGCCTTCACTCATCTTGACGGCAGAACAATCAAAGTATTCCGGGCCGCACCTGCTGCGGACAACTCCGGCGCATCTTTCGGCACCATTACAGGGCTCGGAAGCGGCGGCATCCGGGTGGCGGCAAAGGAGAGCAGTGTCGACATCCTCGAGATTATGGGCAAATCCGGCAAACACCTGGATGCGCCCGCCTTTCTCAGGGGGACCGCCCTGGAAGAAGGCATGCTTTTCAGATAACTTATGCCTTCCGATCCCCGCCACATAGCATACAAGGTCCTTGTCCGGCTGGAGGAGAAACAGGTCTCCCTTGACGACACCCTTGAAAACAACCGGGATCGGCTCGACCGGCTTTCCGAGCGGGACCGGGGACTTGCCGGCGCCATCATCTTCGGCACCCTGAGATGGCAGCTTTCCATCGACTGGGTCATCAAGGCGTTTTCCGACAAGGCCCTCAAACGGATCGACGTGGAAGTTCTGGTTCTCCTGCGCATGGCCCTGTTCCAGATCATTTCCATGGACAGGATCCCTGCTTCCGCCGCCGTGAACACCGCCGTCACCATCGCCAAATCCGAAAAAGGCAGGGCAGCTGCCGGATTTGTCAATGCGGTTTTGAGAAAAGCATCCAAAGGCTATTCATCCGTTCCGCCTCCTGACTCGTCAAAAGATCCCCTTGTTTTTACCAGTGTGGACAAGAGCATCCCCTTATGGCTTGTCAAAAGATGGATGAACCGGTACGGACGGGCGAAAAGCACCCGTCTTTTTGATGCGGTCAATGAAATCCCGCCGATCACCTTGAGGACCAACACCCTGAAAACCCATCGGGACGATCTTTTCAAGAGGCTGGAACCGAATGTATCCACAATTAAATGGACGGAATTTTCCCATTTGGGCCTTTCGGTTACCGGCCCGAAACTCCCGCTTCATGAGACGGATGCCTTTAAACAAGGATTTTTTCAGGTCCAGGATGAAGCAGCCCAGCTGACCACGTCTCTTCTGGCACCGGCACCCGGGGAAAAAATCCTGGACGCCTGCGCCGGGCTCGGCGGTAAAACCGGGCATATCGCACAGCTCATGGACAACACCGGCCATATCCTGGCTGCGGATGTCCATTCAGAAAGGCTTTCCGCCCTTGAACAGGAAATGAAAAGGCTCGGTGTCGATATCACGGAAACACAGCGTGCAGATATCCTGAAAGGCGACCTCGAGGCTTTCAGCAACTGTTTCCACCGGGTTCTCGTGGACGCCCCCTGCACAGGTCTCGGCGTGTTGAGGCGCAACCCGGACGCCAAATGGAACAAGTCGGTCCAAGACATCCGGCGCAACGCGGAAAAGCAAAAGCGGATCCTGTTTGCGGCGGCCGACCTGGTCCGGACCGGCGGCACTCTCCTGTTTGCCGTCTGTTCCGCCGAACCCGAGGAAAACGAAGAGGTGATCGACGCATTTATGGAAAAACGGCATGATTTCTGTGTCGAACCATGCAGCCTTCCCGGCATGAACCAGGAGGAAGCACCTCTTTTGTTCACGGACAGGGGATTTTTTAAAAGCTACCCGGCAGCCGTGTTCATGGACGGTTTTTTTGCCGCAAAACTTGTAAAAAACGCCGGTTCCGCTGGTGCCGGCGGCAGAACTTCTTTAAAACAAAAACCATATTCAGGAGAACCCATATGACCATCATCGCCCCATCCATTCTATCAGCGGACTTCACCGCCCTCGGCACTGAAATTTCCAATGTCGAAGCCGCAGGCGCCGACTGGATACACATCGACGTCATGGACGGAAAATTCGTGCCCAACCTCACCTACGGCCCCATCATCGTGGAGGCGGCCGACCGGGTGACGGACCTGCCCCTTGACGTGCATTTGATGATCGAGAACCCGGATCTTCTGATCCCGGAATTCATCCGGTCCGGGGCAGACCTCATCTCGGTTCATGCAGAAACCTGCCCGCATCTCCACCGAACCGTACAGATGATCCGGGAGGCCGGACGCAAGGCCGGGGTGGCCCTGAATCCCGCCACACCCGTGGAGGCGGTCCAGTGGATGATCGAAGAGATCGACTTTGTTCTCGTGATGAGCGTCAATCCCGGCTTCGGCGGCCAGAAATTCATCCGCTCCAGCGTGGAAAAAATCGCCCGCCTTTTTGAACTGAAACAGCACAGGAACCCACACCTTGTGATCCAGGTGGACGGCGGCATCAATGAATCCACCATCCGGGAGGTGGCCGAAGCGGGTGCGGAATCCTTCGTGGCAGGCTCCAACATTTTCAAAGCATTGGACTACAAACAGCAGATCGCGCATTTAAAAGAAAATGCACGAAACGGGCAGGCATCATGAACAAAACCATTATCACCGTACTCGGAAAGGACAGGCCCGGCATCATCGCTTCGGTTTCCACCTGCCTGTACGAACTCGACTGCAACGTGGAAAACGCCAACCAGATGATCCTTCAAAACGAGTTTGCCGGCTTCTTTATCGCGGAACCGCCGGAACACTACACGGCCGATTCCCTCAAAGAAGCCATTGACGCCAAGCTTTCCGGACAACAGCTGCACATCCATGTCAACCTCATGGACGTCGGCGGTAACAGCACGGGTCCCCCGGACACGGAAGGGGAAATTTTTATTATCTCCACCATCGGGCCGGACCAAAAAGGACTTGTGGCAAGGATATCCCGGATCATCGCCTCTTTCGGCGCCAACATCCTCAACCTCAAGGCGGTGTTCAAGGGCGGGGATGAGCCCGGGGACAACATCATGTCCTACGAGGTGGTCATTACACCGGACATCGACGGAAAAGCCCTGTTCTCCGAACTGAAAAAAAAGGCGGCACAGCTCGATCTGGACATCCGGATCCAGCACAAGAACATTTTCAATACCATCAACCGAATATAGGGGGACACACGCATCATGTTGAATGAACGGGAAATACTGTCCACCATTGAAATGGTCAAAAACGAAAACCTTGACGTCAGGGCCGTCACGTTGGGGCTGAATCTGTTTGACTGCATCAGCGACGACCTGGAGCGGTTCAAAAGCAACATCACCCGGAAAATCGAGTCGCACGCAGGCCATCTTGTGGAAACCTGCAACGCGGTCGGGGAAAAATACGGCATCGACGTGGTGAACAAGCGGATATCCATCAGCCCGGTGGGTCTTGTGGGAGGCGTATTCGACGCGGACGGCATGGTGGAGATCGCCCATACCCTGAACCGGGCGGCCAGGGAAGTGGACATCGATTTCATCGGCGGGTTTTCCGCGTTTGTGGAAAAAGGCATGGCCAAAGGGGACCGGGCGCTGATAGACGCGATTCCCCGGGCGCTGTCAGAGACCGAACGGGTCTGCTCGTCCGTGAACGTGGCCACCACCACCGCCGGAATCAACATGGATGCCGTCCTGGCCATGGCGGACGCCATCAAGAAGACTGCCGATCTGACCGCAGACGCGGACGGCATCGGATGCGCCAAGCTGTGCGTGTTTTCCAACATCCCCCAGGACATGCCGTTCATGGCCGGCGCCTGCCTGGGACCGGGGGTGGCCGACGCCGTGATCAACGTGGGAGTTTCCGGGCCCGGGGTTGTGAAAAAAGCAGTGGACCGGGCCGTGGAAAACGGTGAGATGCCGCCTCTGGGCAAAATCGCGGAAATCATCAAAAAGACATCCTGCAAGGTCACCCGGGTGGGAGAACTGATCGGCCGGGAAGTGGCGGACCAACTCGGTGTCCGGTTCGGTGTGGTGGATCTCTCCCTTGCCCCGACCCCCACCGTGGGGGACAGCATCGGGGAAATCTTCCAGTCCATGGGACTTACCAGTATCGGGGTTCCCGGCTCCACCGCCGCCCTTGCCATGCTCAACGATGCCGTGAAGAAAGGGGGCGCTTTTGCCAGCAGCCACGTGGGGGGCTTGAGCGGTGCGTTCATCCCGGTGAGCGAAGATCTCAACATCGCCGAAGCCGTGGACAGAGGGTATCTCTCGGTTGAAAAACTCGAGGCCATGACCTGCGTGTGCTCGGTGGGCCTTGACATGGTGGCCGTACCCGGAGACATCACCACCGAATGCCTGGCCGGCATTATCGCCGACGAGATGGCCATCGGCATGATCAACAACAAGACCACCGCCACCCGGCTGATCCCGGCACCGGGCAAGAAGGCGGGCGACCGGGTCTATTTCGGCGGTCTTCTGGGAGAAGCCGGTATTATCGAAGTGCCGAATCATACATTGACGGACCGGTTTGTCAAACACGGAGGCAGAATCCCCGCCCCGATCCACAGTATTAAAAATTAACCCTGGCAGCCGTATGAACTACCTGATTGTTTTTTCCCTGACCCTTGTTCATTTCACCGGAGATTTCTACTCCTCGTTCGTGACACCGCTGATCCCGGTTTTCGTGGACAAACTCTCCCTGTCCATGGCCCAGGTGGGGCTTATGACAGGCATTGTGAGACTTCTGTCCTTTATCGTTCAGCCGGTTGTGGGGTACTGGGCCGACCGGTACCAGAGCCGCGTCTTCATCCTTTCCGGACTCATGCTCACGTTCCTGTTCATCCCCTTTTCCGGGGTGGCGCCCACCTTTTCCATCCTGGTGTTGTTTCTGGCCTTAGGCTCCATCGGGTCCTCCATGTTTCATCCGTCAGCCACCGGCATGATCCCCCTTTACAGCGGAAACCGGACCGGGTTTGCCCTTTCCATCTACAACACCGGGGGCACACTTGCCTTCGGGCTCGGGCCGGTGTTCATCTCCTGGTATGTCACACAGTTCGGCCTTGGAAATATGCCGTACACCATGGTCCTTGGGATGATCTCGTTTGTTTTCTGTCTCAAATTCGTGCCTGTGCCGGTGAGCGAGAACCTGAGAAGCTCGGGCTTTTTCGGTTCCATGAAAGAGATGCTCGGGGATGTATGGAAGCCGGTTTTCTTTATATGGGTGGTCATGTTCCTGCGGGCGGTCACCGGCCAGACCTTTATCACGTTCATGCCGGTGTATCTCAGTGACATGGGCCATCCGCTCGTTTCCGTGGGACTGATCGTGGCGCTGTTCATCATCGGGGGAACGTTGAGCGGACTGATTGCCGGATTCATCTCCGACCGGATCGGGTTCAAAAAGATCTTTTTTGTCACCCATGCACTCATGGTGCCGGCGTTGATGCTGTACCTCTACCTTCCCGGATATTTCGTGTATGCCGGCTCTTTTCTGGCCGGGTTCTGCGTGCTGGCCACCCTTCCTCTGGGCGTTGCCATGGCCCAGGAACTGGCTCCCAAAAGCCGGTCCATGGTATCCAGCCTGATGATGGGATTCGCCTACGGCCTCGGCGGGGCGTTTTCCCCTTTGATGGGAAAGCTCGCCGACCTTTACGGTCTTGAGGATGTTTTGTTCTTCACCGCCTTTATCCCGGTGGCCACCCTGTTCTTCATCCTGAAATTCCCGGCCGACGAAAAGCGCCGTCCGTGATAAAGAACCGAGTCCGCCGTATAAATGGAAAGGGCCGTCCAGATGCAGATGAACGTGACCAGTTTTTCAACGGAAAACGGTTCTTTATACACAAACACGGCCAGAAGAAAAGTGCACGAAGGGGCGATGTACTGCATGAACCCCACCATGGTGAGAGCGGAGCGGCGGGCGCCCGTGGTGAACAGCAAAAGCGGCAGCGCCGTCACCAGACAGGTCCCGGACAGCAGGATATCGGTTACCGGCCCCACCCGGAACACGGCCCCTTCCCCGTTGGCGAACAGCCAGGCCAGAACGGCTGCGGAAGGAACCGACATCATCAGGGTTTCCACAAGAAGACCGGGCAGCGCATCCACCCGGGTCATCTTGTGGACCAGTCCGTAAAACCCGAAAGTTACTGCGATGCCGAGGGCGATCCAGGGAAAACTGCCCAGGGTCAGGGCATAATAGGTCACACCGGTCAATGCGATCAGGAGAGCTGCCGCCTGGAGCTTCCGCAGCCTCTCTTTTAAAAACATCATGCCCAGAAACACCATCAAAAGCGGATTGATGTAATACCCCAGACTTGTCTGGAGCACCTGGTCGTGGTTCACCGCCCAGATAAAGAGATACCAGTTCAGCCCAAGGATCAACGCGGTACCGGCAAGCTTGAGAACCGCCTTTCCGGACCGGAAGATCTCCCGGATCTCATGGGTCCGGCTCTGGAAGAGAACGATCCCCGTTAAAAAGAAAAACGACCAGATGGTCCTGTGAAAAAGAAGCTCGATGGATGCCACGTGGGACAAAGATTTCCAGAATATCGGGCTCAGACCCCATATCAGGTAGGCGGGAAAGAGAAAGAAAAAGCCGCTGATCCTCTTTTTGGGTATCATCTCTTACAGCTCGAAAGGTGTGAGGCTTTCATATCCGGTTTCCGTCACAAGGATGGTCTGTTCGAACTGGGCGGAAAGGGTCCCGTCATCCGTGACTGCGGTCCAGTTGTCCTCCAGCACGTGCAGATGCCGGTCCCCGAGGTTGATCATGGGCTCGATGGTGAACACCATCCCGGGAACCAGCTTGACGCCCTTTCCCTTTTTCCCGTAATGCAGGATCTGAGGCTGTTCATGAAACCGGATTCCGACCCCGTGACCCACGAACTCCCGGACGACAGAACATCCCATGGATTCGGCGAAATTTTGGATCGCCCAGCCGATATCCCCCACGGCGGCTCCGGGTTTGACCATATGAATGGCACGTTTCAGCGATTCTTTCACAATACCCACGATTTTCTCCCCTTCCGGGGTGGGGCTGCCCACAAAAAAGGTCTTGCTGGCGTCCGCATAGTATCCGTCCAGTACAGGCGTGATATCCACATTCACAATGTCCCCTTCCCGGAGGGTGCGTTCGCCCGGGATGCCGTGGCAGATCACTTCGTTCACGGACACGCACACGCTTTTGGGAAACCCCCTGTAATTCAGCGGAGCCGGCACAGCTCCGGCCTTCACGGTTTCTTCGTGCACCAGCTCGTTGATCCGGTCGGTTTTGATCCCCGGCTCGATCAGGGCCTCCACCTTGTCCATAATGGACAGAAGGAGCCGGCCGCATTTTCTGATCCCTTCGATCTGGTCCTGTGTTTTGATGATAATATCATGCCTTTCCCTGTACTCCTGCCGGATATCCATCTGTTTTTTATCCGCGTTCATGCAGCACTTTTTATATTTTTTTCCGCTGTTGCACGGACACGGATCATTCCGGCCGACCTTGCCTCCGGCCTCCTTATTTTTCATCATATGCAAGTTCCTTTACAGATCCCCACAGGGAGTGAGGATAGGCATTTTCAATTTCCACCCGAACCATACTGCCCTGATCCACCGTATCATCCGCATAAAAATGGACGATCTTGTTGGTGGAGGTTCGCCCGGTCATCTGTACACGTCCCAGGGTTTCCCCTTCAGGAACCGCAGGTTTCGAACTTTTCCCCTCCACCAGCACTTTTTCGGTTTGACCGCAAAGCCGGGTATTGCTTTTTTCCGTATAGTACTCCTGAAATTTTAAAAGCTCGTGGAGCCGGTCCAGTTTTTCCTGTTCGTGCAGATGACCGCTGAACTTTGAGGCCGGGGCATTGGGCCGGTCCGAGTAGGAAAAGGCAAAGATGCTGTCGAACTCGATCTCTTTTACAAGATCAAGGGTTTTTTGAAAGTCCTCGTGGGTTTCGGACGGAAACCCCACGATAAAATCCGAAGAAATGGCAATATCTTCGCAGACCCGCCTGAGTTGGGCGACCCGTTCCTTGTACCGCCCGATTGTATAGCCCCGGTTCATTTTTTTGAGAATCCGGTCGGAACCGGACTGAACCGGCAGATGAACGTGGGGGCAGACTTTGTCCAGATCATGAACCGCATGGATCAGCTCGTCCGATAGATCCTTGGGGTGAGAGGTGGCGAACCGGATTCGCCGGATGCCGCTGATGCGGCTTACCATTTCAAGAAGACCGGCAAAAGAAGTGGTGCCGTTCTTTGTGCCGTACGAGTTCACATTCTGCCCCAGAAGCGTGACTTCGGCCACTCCCTCCGCCGCCAGCATCTTGACCTCCCGGACGATCCGTTCAGGATCCCGGCTTCTCTCTTTTCCCCGCACATAGGGGACCACGCAGTAGGTACAGAAATTCTCACACCCCTGCATGATGGTAACGAACCGGGACACCTTCTTTTGTTCACTTGCTGCGGGATCCGGAACGGATTCATAAATCGAATCGCTGGTTTCCGTATCCGCAATACGGGTCCGGCCCCTCTTGACGGACCGGATGTGATCGGCAAACCTTGAAAATGCCCGGGTTCCCAAAACGATATCCAGATGGGGCAGCCGCCTGAACGCCCGCTCCCCTTCCTGCTGGGCCACACAACCGGCCATGACGCTGATCAGGTGAGGTTTGGTCTTTTTCAGTTTCGCCAGGGTGCCCAGAAAGCTGAACGCCTTTTCCTGGGCCTTGTCCCGTATGGAGCAGGTGTTGCACACCACAAGGTCCGCATCTTTGAGGATATCGGTGCGGGTGTATCCCAGCGCCTGGAGGACAGCAGCCAGTTTTTCCGAGTCGTATACATTCATCTGGCAGCCGATGGTATAGATATATGCGTTTTTCTCAAACTTCATCAAACATGAAATCCTTTTTCAGATCCTGTATGATCATTTCCGCTTCGCAGGTCAGTGACGGGGCGATGGAAAGGCGTATCCCGCCCTTTTCCGCTCCGGGTTTCGAGTCGATCGTTGTCACCACGGCAATCCCTTCATGGGCCTCGAATATGAATTTGACAAATCCGATCCGTTTTCTTTCCACAGTGTACTCTTTTTGAACCGTTTCCATTTCGTTTTGCACCTGTATCATTGTACCCGGATTCTGGTGGTTTATAAAACCAAACTTAGCAGTATAACACCTATCCTTCTTTTCAATCAATATACAATTTTCCTGAAGACTTGACAACATAAACCCGGCAGGGTATCAATAGCGCTGAATTATTGACTGAAACCATGCATATTATAATTATAATTTTTGGAGTGTCCGTAAAATGAAGTACCTGATTCCTGTTTTTCTTGCTGCTACCATTTTCTGGTTTCCCGTGGGCGGTGCTCATGCAGAAGACAACGCATCCGTTGCCATCTTTTACGGAAAACTCACGGACACCGATTTCGGGGAAATCCTTTTGCGGTCTCCGGACGTGGAAAGCGTCCACATGATCGGAATCTCTCTTCGAAAAGAACTCGCGGACCTCGGCCGCCCGGACGGGTTCCTTCCGAACGGTTTCTTCCTGGATGCAGAAGGGGTCCTGGCCGCCAAATGGGGCAGTATGGGGGATATCGATCAGGACTTTCAGGAAGCGGCCGCTTCCCTGAATCTGCGGTATGATTTCCCGGAACACCTGCCCGCCGTCCACAGCCTCAGTTTCGGCAACGGACTGTCTTTGACCTCCACCGAGTCCGAATTCGAGGAAGAGCTTACCATAAGCAGCGGTACAAACCCTCTTTTATGGTACATAATGCTCGAACTCGATTTTGATCTGCCCGCCACGGAGCAATGGAAGGCGCTTTGCAGAATCCACCACAGATCCGGCGTCTTCGGCCTCTTCGACGACGTGGACGGAGGCTCCAACTACATCACCATGGGACTGCGGTACCATTTCAAATGGGACTGACCGGACGGTTTCCGCAACCCGCCCCGCAACATATTTTCTGTGTTTTCTTTTTCTGCCGGATCATATAAAATAACGATCATGCCCTGACGGGCACAACAAAACATGAAAGTTCCGGCCAGAGACATCAGCCGATCCGGTGGTACCTGGAAGCGGTTTCAAATAAACAAAAGAACAGAAGCAGCCAATGGAAACCGAGTGGCAATACAGACAAGTGGATGAAAAAACAGCCGGCCACCTGGCAAGGGAACTTGAGATTCCCTTGATTCTGGCCCGGTGTCTTACCGGTCGGGGAATCGAGACCCCGGAACAGGCACGCCAATTTATCCACCCGAGTTTACAGAATCTCACTGATCCGTTTTCAATCCTTGACATGGAAAAGGCGGTGAACCGGATTGCCGCCGCAGTTGCCGACCGGGAAAAAATCATGGTTTTCGGCGACTTTGATGCTGACGGGATTACTGCCACGTGCCTTGTCAATGACTTTCTGACAGGTCTTGACGCAGACGTTTTCTGGTATATTCCCCACCGGATCAAGGAAGGGTACGGATTCCGCAAGGATCATGTAAAGATTGCAGTGGAGCGGGACGTGGACCTGATCATCACCGTGGACTGCGGCTCTTCCAGCCATGACGCCGTAGAGGCTGCAGCCCTGGAAGACATTGACGTGATCGTGACCGACCACCATGAAGTACCGGACCGGATTCCCGCCTCCCTTGCCTGCGTCAACCCCAAAAGAAAAGACTGCCCTTCCGGGCTCGATTATCTGGCAGGAGTCGGGGTCGCTTTTTACCTGATCATTGCGCTGAGAAAATTCATGCGGTCCAACCGCTATTTTGAACATCTTCCGGAACCCAACC
Source organism: uncultured Desulfobacterales bacterium (assembly GCA_964346265.1). Classification (GTDB taxonomy): domain Bacteria; phylum Desulfobacterota; class Desulfobacteria; order Desulfobacterales; family Desulfobacteraceae; genus JAIPEK01. Next base: position 15,696 of record CAYFVA010000003.1, on the reverse strand, counting down.
TCCTGGAATACTGCGACCTTGTTGCGCTCGGCACCATCGGAGACATGGTTCCGCTTCTGGCGGACAACCGGATTTTGTGCATGACCGGCATCAATGTCATGAAAAAAGGCACAAGAAAAGGACTGGTCACCCTTGCCCGCATCAGCCGGGTGGCACTTGACAGCATTGACTGCGAGGATATCACCTTCCGCCTGATCCCCCGGATCAATGCAGCCGGACGTATCTCCCATGCCAGGATCTGCGTGAATCACGTTTCCTCCACAACCCGGAACGCACACGAAAAAACGGCGGAAATACTCGACGGTCTCAACCGGAAACGACAGCTGATCGAACAGGAAATCCTTGATGAAATTGAAAAAACCATCGCGGCCGATCCCTCGGTTGCCAAGGATCCGTCCCTCATCCTGTGGAATCACAAGTGGAACCCCAGTGTACTCGGCATTGCCGCCTCCAAGCTGTCCCGGAAATACATGAAACCGACGATCCTGATCTCAACGGCGGATGAACCTGCAGTCGGATCCTGCCGGAGCATTGAATCCGTGGATATTCATCATGCGCTCACCAAATGCGCTCCCCTTCTTGAGAAGTTCGGCGGCCATACGATGGCGGCCGGCATCACCCTTTTATCGAAAAACCTTGACAGGTTCCGGACATGTATCAACGAACACATGACAGCCCACTATTGGGGCTCGGATTTCAAAAACATCCTGGAAGTGGACGGTATGCTGCCTCTCAGCGATATCAACACGGAACTTGCAGAGCAACTGGCCCGGATGGGTCCTTTCGGCAAAAGCAATCCCGAGCCGGTTTTCACATGCTCAAACATCAACGTGGTCTCCTCCGTCATCATCGCCTCGAAACACAGGAAAATGGTGCTCTGCCAGGACGGCTCGCCCAGCGGCGCCGAAGTGGATGCGTTCCAGTTCAACATCTCGGATACGCTCAACCCGCCCCAGCGGTTCAGCAGAGTCGCCTTCAAGTTAAAAATCAACAAATTCAAAAAAAACACCTGCCAAATAATTATCCAGAACACACAAATTTAACCTTGCAAACATACGGCATAAATGTTTATAATTAATGGTTAACATTTCTTGGAACATGTAAGGATGGATTGAATGGGCAAAACATTTCATGTCGGCAACAGGGAATCAAAACTCCTGTCAAAAATAGAATCATCCAAAGAAAGAGACAGAATCCAGACCATAAATGCAGTTCGAAACGATGTAGACGGTTTCAGCAACAAAATCGCCATGAAACTTGTGGAAAAGGGACTGATCGAAACCGTCAGCAAAAATACCATACAGGAACAGCTTGCCAAATGCCTGGACAGGCTCTGCAGGGCCGAGGATTTTGACATCGATTACCAGGTGGCGCCGTTCAGGGGACTCGTTTCCAGTCCGAATATAGCCAGTCTCTATATCACCGCGTTCGTTGTGGAAAAACTCATCGACCACAAGGACGTCATCGATATCTTTGGAAGTGATGAAGACATATATTTCTGCATTCAGAAGGAAGTGGCGAAACTGATCGAAAAACCCTGATACTCTGATGGCAATTTTTCAATTTCGTGCTTGACTTATTCCGTATTTGTAATAATATGTGATTATGCGATAGTAAGAAAATTCGTACGTTTATGCATATACTGTATTGATTACCCACTCTTTCAATTATGAAACCGAATCACATTTTTTTCTTCAGATGTAAAGGAGGCTCATCATGAGCGATTTTCTGAAAAATCTCAGAAGCTCACAAACCAAGCAGCCGAAAACCAGAAAGGAAGTAGGCAGTCAGTATTATCCCAACGTGGAAAGAAGACAGACAAAAGACAGAAGAAGAGACAATATTCCAAGCAGTCCGGAAATCAACGAACTTGCCGAAAACCTCAACCAGCTTCTGCCGGTGCTGAACGAGAACATGGCGTCCATTGCCGTAAGTATGGAGCGTATTGCCGAGGCCAATGAATACCTCACTGAATCAAAAGTGGAACAGAACAATATGGTAACGGAGCTTTTGCGCAATCTGAACGATCTTGTAACCAGTGCGGATTTTGCTCCTTCGGAAAAAACCGGCCCCATCAAATACGCAGCCACAAGCTACGAAAACGGCACCAGGTATACCAAGGAAGAAGTGCTTTCCATCATACAGGAGATGCGAAAAGAGGGAGAAACGTTTGCATCGATTGCAGATTATCTTACAGAAAAGGGCATACCGACATTCTCCGGAAGAGGAGACTGGCATGCCCAGACAATCCACAGACTTTGCAAATAGAAACTCAGGCCTTTTCCAAACCGACCTTCAGAATATCAAACGCCTGTTTTAGCGTTGATTTCACAAAATCCTTCTGATCATTGAGCAGCCGCTTGCTGTCCACCCACAGTACCACGCCGGAATAAGTGGACCATATGATATCCGCAAGCGCCACCGGGTGTTCATCGATCAGGACCCCCTGATCGATGCCCTGGCTGACGATGGTCTTGATGGCCCTGAGGGCTTTGGCGGAAGTTTCTTTCAACTGAGTCATCAGTTCGTCGGAAAGGTTTTTCAGCACCTCCCCGGACTGCAGGTGGAACAGGTTGATCAGAATCATGGCATCGTACTCGTACACATCAATAAACACATCCCGCAGGTTGTCGAGTTTACCGTCCACGGAGACATCCATTTCCGAGACCTGGTTGATCCGGTTCCCGATATGCTCGAGAAGGTCGATGGACAAGCAAGTGTGAAGCTCCTCCTTGTTTTTGAAATAAATATACAAGGTTCCCGGACTCAGCTCCGCTTCTCCGGCGATTTCTTCCATGGTCGCCCGGTTGAATCCCTTGTCAGAAAACACTTTTTTCGCGGCTTTCAGTATTTGATCCCGGCGCTGCTCCCTCTCTCTTCTTTTGCGTTCGTAAATTCCCATATAATCCTCAAAACATTTTGAATCCGGTTCATTTGTTTAACAACTCACAACTTCCTAAATATATACCACCGAACAGAATTGGCAAAGAAAAATCGAACAAATGCCGCAAAAATTTACTTACACGGCTGAATCCCCCATATATCTTCGGCGTACTCTCTTACTGTTCGATCGCTTGAAAACCGGCCGGTACGGGCAATATTGAGAAGGGACCGGGTATTCCAGGAATCCCTTTTCGAATAATCCGCGGTTATCGCTTCCTGCTGTTTTTTGTAGGCCTCGAAATCGGCCAGGTGAAGATAATGATCATACCAGAAGGCCAGATTTTCATACAGGGGCTTGAATATCCGGGGTTCCTTTTTGCAGAACATATCCGAGTTCAGGGCCTTCAAAACTCTTTCAAGCTCGGGGTTCCGGTCAAGCCAGGCCCCGGGATCGTAGTCCGCCCTTGCCTTTTGGACCTCGTCCACGGTCAAACCGAAAATGTAGATGTTCTCTTCTCCCACTTCGTCGCGGATTTCCACGTTGGCGCCGTCCAGGGTGCCGATGGTAACAGCCCCGTTCATGGCAAGCTTCATGTTCCCTGTTCCGGATGCCTCCATGCCGGCGGTGGAAATCTGCTCACTGACATCGGCGGCGGAGATGATTTTTTCGGCAAGGGAAACCCGGTAATCCGGTATAAATACCACCTTGAGCCACTCTCCGGCCACCGGGTCGTTGTTGATCACCCCCCCCAGGTTGTGGACCAGCTTGATGATCAGCTTTGCGATAAAATAGCCGGGCGCCGCCTTTCCCGAAAAGATGAAAGTTCTCGGATTTTCCGGCGTGATCCCGTCCTCTTTGATGGCAAGGTACATATGGATGATGTTCATCAGGTTCAAAAGCTGCCGTTTGTACTCGTGGATACGCTTGATCTGTATGTCGAATATCGAGTCCGGGTTCACTTGCACATAACACTTTTCCTTTATGAACCGGCCGAGCATCTCTTTGTTTTCCCGCTTGATCCGGCCGAGACGGTTGAGAAATTCGCGGTCGTACTTATACTCCTCAATACGGGCGATGCGGTCGAGATCTCTTACCCAGCCATCTCCCAGGGTTTCAAACAGAAGGTCGGAAAGGCCGCGGTTTGCCGAAAAAAGCCATCTTCTGGGGGTCACCCCGTTGGTCTTGTTGTTGAATTTTTCCGGACTGATCTGATAAAAATCCGGTACCAGCTGCTCGGTGACAAGCTTTGAATGGACCTTGGACACGCCGTTGACCGAATGGCTTCCCATGATGGCCAGATGGGCCATCCGGACCTGCTTTTCCGCCCCCTCCTCCACGATGGAAAGCCGCTCCAAAAGCTCTTTGTCCCCGGGAAATTGTTTTTCCACGGACTCGAGGAAACGGGCATTAATTTCATAAATCAGCTGAAGATGCCTGGGAATCAACTTTTCCACAACCGAAAGCGGCCATTTCTCAAGGGCCTCGGGAAGCAGGGTATGGTTGGTGTACCCCAGAGTCGCCGTGGTGATTTCCCATGCCTTTTCCCATTCAAGACCTTGCTGGTCGATCAGCGCACGCATCAGCTCGGCCACGGTAAGGGCGGGATGGGTATCGTTGAGCTGGATGGCCACCTTCTGCGGGAACTTGTCAAAATTGTCGTGATCTTTGAGGAATATCCGGATGATATCCTGCACCGAACAGGAAACCAGAAAATACTCCTGGAGCAGGCGAAGCTCCTTTCCGGCCTCCTTTGTATCGGACGGATACAGGATTTTCGATATGGTTTCCGACTTGATCTTGTCCTCCACCGCCTTGAAATAATCCCCGTCATTGAATATCCGGATATCGAAGCTGGTGGACGCCCAGGCCGAAAAAAGCCGAAGCCGGTTGACGGTGCCGCCCCCGTACCCGGAAATCAATACGTCATGGGCCCGGCCGACGATCAGCTGCCAGTCATGCCATACCGGATTGTAGTCTCCGTTGCTGTCCTTGGTATCCACGATCCGGCCGTACACCGGTACCATGCATTTCTCCCCGAAACGGCTGATGAGCCACGGGGAAGAACGGTTGGGCCAGTAATCCGGCGCCTCCTTCTGGTAACCGTTCACGATCAGCTGCTTGAAAAGGCCGTAATCGTAGTTGATGCCGTAACCGAAACCGGGCATATCCATGCCGGCAAGAGAATCAAGGAAACAGGCGGCAAGCCTTCCCAATCCGCCGTTCCCCAGGGCCGGGTGGGGTTCGTTCTCCACCAGTTCGTCCAGATCCCATCCCCTTTCTGCCAGATAACTGCGGCATTTTTCATAGATTCCCAGATTGATGAGATTGTTGACAAGGAGCCTTCCTGTGAGAAACTCCATGGAAAGATAGTAGAGTCTCTTGGCGTCCCGGTCTCGATACCGCTTTTGTGTTTTAATATCGATATCGATCAGATATTTCCGTATCCCGGAGGAAACGGCGTTGAACATATCCTTTTTTGTTGCATCCTTGCGTCTTTTGCCCAGATAATATCGAAGGTATTGATATATGGAATCGTCAAGCCCTGTAAAATCAAAATATGCCATAATTTTTTCCTGTTTGTTCCTATATTTTTATACGGATCCATTTTATACAATACAAAGCCGATTGGCAAACTGAATATATACCAGACAAAAATCCCTTTCCCCATCTTTCCGATTGTTGTATACTCCATATCAATTCAGCAAGGAGTACGTATATGCCCAAAACAACCTACTGGGCGGACAGTTATGTGGAAAAGCTCTCCAGTGCAAGGGATGCCCTGTGCACCATCAAGCCCGGGCAGCGCGTTTTTATCAGTTCTTCATGCGGGGAACCCCAGCACCTTGTGGCCGAGCTTGCCAAACTCTCCGCCAAATTTTCCGACCTTGAAATCATACGGCTTTTAAGCCTTGAGAGTACACCGCTTACCCTGATTGCCAACCGGTCACATTCCCGGCTTTTCAATATCCGCTCGTTCTACCTGGGATCAGCCGCTTCCAAAAAACTCAACCGGGACCAGCGGTTCATCACCCCCATCAATCTCTCCAGTGTACCCAGATTGTTCAAGACAAGACGGGTCCATCTCAATGCCGCCCTGGTCCAGGTGTCGCCACCGGACGACTTCGGGTGGATGAGTCTCGGCATCTCCGTGGACATTGCAAAAGCCGCCTGTGAGGTCGCTGATACGGTGATCTGCCAGGTAAACTCCATGATGCCCAGGGTGCTGGGGCGCAGTTTCATCCACGTGAACAGCGTGGACCATATCGTGGAGCATGAGGAAGAGCTGCTCACCATACAGAAAAACCCGGAAACCGAGAGCGCCGACCTGATCGCCAAGCACATCTCCGCACTCATCGAAGACGGGGCCACGCTTCAGACAAGCCTGGGAACGTCCCACCAGGCCACCATGCTGGCTCTTGCGGAAAAAAACGATCTGGGCATTCACACCCAGTATATCACCGACGATATCATGCGCCTTGTGTCCATGGGCGTGATCACCAACCAGTGCAAGGGATTCAACGACGACAAGCTGGTGGCAAGCAGTGCGGTGGGCTCCTCGCTTCTGTACCAGTTCCTGGATGACAATCCAGCCATCGAGTTCCATCCGTCCGAATATGTGAACGACCCGGGGATCATTGCCCGCCACAACACCATGACCTCCATGCACACGGCCATGGCAGTCGATCTTTCCGGACAGGTGGCTGCGGACGCCCTGCCCTACAACAATTTTTCCGGGGTCAACGGCATGCTCGATTTTATAAGAGGCGCTGCCATGGCCCCCAACGGAAAATCGATCATCATGCTCACCGCCACCTATGACAACGGCAGCAAAAGCCGGATCGTTCCAAACCTGAACGGCATGGCCGTGGTGATTCCCAGGGGAGATGCCCAGTTCATCGCCACCGAATACGGGGTGGTGAACCTGTTCGGAAAAAACATCCAGGAAAGAGCTCTTGCGCTTATCAGCATCGCACACCCGGATTTCAGGGAAGAGCTTTTCCAGGCGGCCAAAGATCTCGATATGATCGATATCAACAGGAAATTCAAAGAATCCATCCGGGGGGTCTATCCGCTCAAACTGGAGGAAACCGTTACGGTAAACGGTATAACGATAAAGATCAGGCCGTCCAAACCGGTGGATGAAAGAGGCATACAGGAACACTACTACTCCATGAAAAGGGAAGACATCGTATCCCGCTTTTTCCATGAAAAAACCAACTTTTCCCATGACCAGATTGACTCCACATTTGAAATCGACTACGTGAACGATCTGACACTTGTGGCTGTCACAGGAGAGCTCGGGTTTGAGAAGATTATCGCCGTGGGGGAATATCTGCGCAACCCAGTGGCCAATATGGCGGAAATCGCATTTTCCGTCATCCAGGAGTACCAGGGACTCGGGCTTGCCAAAAAGCTGCAGAAAAAACTGGCCCAAGCCGCAAAAGACAACGGTATCAAGGGGCTTATCGCCTACACCTCCCCGGAAAACAAGAGCATGAAAAAACTTTTTCACGATCTCGAGTACAAGGTTCACTCGGATTACGAGGATGACATGCTGATTCTCTATTGCTATTTTTCCGAACCCGTCCGGCAGCCATGACAACACAAACAAGGAACCGGATTTGAAACGGCAACGTCCGGATGGCGCCCGCGCTGTTATCATCTTTGCCAAAGCGCCTGAAAAAGGAAAGGTGAAAACCAGGCTCGCCCGGGCTATGGACGAAGATCTTGCGGTCTCCATCTACAGAAAACTTGTGGAAAAGACCCTCGAAACCGTACTTCAGACTCCTTTTCTCCCGATCGTCTGTTTCTCACCTGCGGAAAAAGAACAGATGATGAAAGACTGGCTCGGCCGGGATCTTTCCTATATGGTTCAGACAGGCAGCGATCTGGGCGGGAGGATGGCTGCCTGTTTCCAGGCTGCATTTGAAAAAGAAATGTCGCAGGTCGTGGTGATCGGTTCGGACATACCGGGGATCCAACCGAACCATCTGGCTGACGCGTTTTCCCTTTTTAAGGAGCATGACGCAGTCATCGGGCCGGCATGTGACGGGGGGTACTGGCTCATCGGATTCAACAGAAAAAGCTTTTCACCCCATGTGTTCGCGGATATCCCCTGGAGCACGGAAGATGTTCTGGACCGTACAATGGGAAAATGCGCCGAACTGAATCTCGCCGTGGGATTTTCCGCAAAATTGAGGGATCTCGATACAGCGGACGACCTTAGCCTCCTTTGGGGGGACATACGGCGGTAATGGCGTCAACGGTTTTTTCGATGCCGATGGTTCCGATCACCTTCATCAAATGCTTCATATACTGGTCAGGCCACAGGTACCGTTCATCCACCAGGGAGGCGATCAGGTTTTCAAGGGTATTGAGTCCCCTTTCATCCAGGGTTTCCACGAACCGGACACTGACCTTGATATCCTCGGCCATTTCATGGACCACCTCCTGGTGAAACAGTTCATCTCCGGGTTTCTCCGCCAGCCTTTCCGCCACAAGGGTTCCCTGGGACCCCGCCTCCCTTGAAATGGTCACCACTGAGGCAGCAGGCATTTTTTTCCTGGTCCTTTCCGCTTTCTGGTATTCCCATTAAAACGCCAAAACCGACGGTTCTGTCAAGCCCGTGCGGAAAATAATCTTCCTGTTATTCAGGGAAGCGGCGTATCCGTATATGCAGCGTTCGCCTCTTCTGAAGAGTAAGGGGAAAGTGTCTTTCCCGCTTTTATATCTTTGATCCAGTCCGGGTTTAACAGCATGGATTTGGCACTGAGAATAATATCCGCATCCTTCAAGGCTTGTTTTGCGGTTTCTCCATCATAAATTTTGCCGCAGATCATCACGGGAAGACCGGTTACCTCCCGGGTCAAGGCCGCCATGGTCCGATCGGTTTCAAATGCATGTTCCGAAAAGTCATAGGTGGACACGGAAATGCAGTCTACGGGTTCATTCGATATAAGCCGGATCAGATCCTGCCACTCTTCTGTGTCCCGGAACAGGGAAACATCCATATCCGCGATTCCCCAGTTGGAGATCCGGAAAGTCAGAAGTTTTTCTTCCGGCACCACATTTCGTACCGCCCGGATCGTCTCTTTTGCAAACCGGAAACGATTCTCCAGGGAGCCGCCGTATCCGTCCTCCCTCTTATTGGAGTAGGAAGACAGAAACTGGTTGACAAGATACCCATGGGCCCCGTGGACCTCCACACCGTCAAATCCAGCTTCCACTGCGCCCTTTGCGGTTTCGGCAAACCCGTTGATCACATGATCGATGTCGAACCGGGACATCTCTTCCGGCACCGGGTACGGATCTCCGGTCAAGGGATTGTCCTGGCGGGGCGCGACCGGGCTTGGCGCAATCACCCTTGAGGCAGGAGTAATTTCGTTCCATGCCATCCGCCCGCAGTGAAAAATCTGGCATATGGACACGGCCCCCTGTTCGCGGATTTCATCGGTTACCTTTTTCCAGGTGTCGATCTGTTTTTGATTGAGAATCCTGGACTGGCCCGGATAGCCCTGTGCGCTTTCATAATCCGTGACAATGGCTTCCGTGTATACGATTGCCGCCTGATTCTTGGCCCTTGTCACCAGAAATTCGAGGACGTCACTTCTGGGAATGCTGTCGCTTGAGGCGGACATCCTTGTCATGGGCGCCACCCCGACCCGGTTTTTCAGGGTATAATGTTTCAGCTCGAATGGTGAAAAAATTGAATTATCCATAACGTTTTCCTCCATTTTTTAAACGGAATTTGCAGTATCAGTCTTCCACGGTTTTGAAATTTTCCCGTGAAGCCCCGCAGACCGGACACTTTGCCGGGGCTTTTTTATCGGTCACATACCCGCAGACCTGGCAGACCTGGTATGCCTGAATCACATCCTTGATCACGTGGTAGATAGCTCTTTCATACAGTTTTGCATGATAGGATTCGGCATCCCGGGCATGGCTGAAAACAACGGCAGCCGCATCTTCGCCGTCCTCTTCGGCCTGCTTGATAAAGGCGGGATACTCGTTTTCACTGATGGACACCTCCCGTTGAAATGACTTTTCCAGGTTCGTGTCCGTATCCTTAACCAGAAGGTCTTTTACCAGATTCAAATGCCGGGTGGCATGAACCCGCTCGGCTTCTGCAACCGCCTTGAAAAGCAGTGCGATCTGCTGCTCGTTTTCCTCCCGTGCCTTTTCCGCGTAGGCCAAAAGCCGGAAATAGGCCTTGGCTTCTCCGATAAACGCCTTGTAGATATTGTCCTTTGTTTGCTTTCCCATCGTTTCCTCCCTTTGATCCGTATTCTCCGTTCATCTGCTACTTCAGTAAAACTTTGCCAGCCGGTGCGGCGGCACGCCTGCAAAAAAGAGCAGGATCAGAACCCAGTTGCGTGCGGTGGTATACAGAAGGCCCTGGGTCTCCCACCGCCTGGCCGATGTTTTCACCGCATGCCGGAAAATCACGGGGCGGACATATTTCCGCCTGATTTTCCGCATCAGTCCCACATCCTCCATCAGCGGCCATTCCGGGTATCCCGACACCCTATCGAACAACTCTCTTTGGATGAATATACCCTGGTCTCCGTAGGGCAGCCGGGTGATTCTCGAACGCAGGGAAGCGGTCTTTTCAATGATCCGGAACATTTTTTTCGAGCTTGCGATTTCAAGATCGAATGCACCGCATACCCTGCCGGTTCCGCTTTCACATGCAGTCTGCAACATCCTCCACGCAGTTTCATCCATGACCGTATCCGCATGCAGAAACAGCAGGACGTTCCCTCTTGCATATCCGGCGGCGGTATTCATCTGGATCCCCCTGCCCTTTGCCGACCGGACGGCAACCACCTGTTCAAGATTCCGGTATGTTTCTGTTATGGCGGCGACGGTAGTGGCCTGCGGGTGGCCGTCCGCCACCACGATTTCCATGCATCCCGTATCCGGCAGGTTCAGCAGGCGGTCCAAAGCCGCATTGATCCGTTCCTCTTCCCTGTACACAGGCATAATGACGGATATCGTGCAGGATATCCCTGATTCTTTTACGTTCATGGCTCGCTCACATCATCAAAAGCAGGCTCAGCGCCATCACGGCCATACCCGAAATCAGACCGGCCAGGCTTTCATGCCCTTTTCCGTAAGCCCGGCTTGTGGGAAGAAGTTCGTCCAAACTGATGTACACCATGATTCCGGCCACCCCGGCAAACAGGATCCCCATAATCTCAGGCGGCACAACGCCGCCTGAGCCGGCCGTAAAAAGGCGGATCAGCATAAAGGCGATCAAAGCCCCGACCGGTTCGGAAAGGCCGCTCATCACCGAATAGAAAAACGCCCGTTTCCGATCCCCCGTGGCATAGTAGATGGGGACGGACACACTGATCCCTTCGGGAATATTGTGAAGCGCGATGGCAAGAGCAATGGCGATCCCGAGTCCAGGATCTTCCAGTGCGGCCAGAAACGTGGCCAGTCCTTCGGGAAAGTTGTGAATGCCGATGGCAAGGGCCGTAAAAAGTCCCATGCGCAGCAACCTGTTGTCGGATGCGTGTCCGACCGCCTTCATGGCGGAAGCCTCGTTGGAAAGAGAGTTTTCTTCCTTTGTATGAACCTCGTGCGGGTTTTCCGCCTCCGGGATGAACATATCGATCAGGCCGATCAGGAAGATACCGGCAAAGAACGCCCCCACATTCACCCACTGGCCCCAGTATTCCCCATAGGCGCGCGTCAGGCTTTCCCCGCCTTTCAGAAGAATTTCCACAAACGAAACATACAGCATAACCCCTGCGGAAAATCCCGTGGATATGGAAAGAAACCGGTAATTGGTGGTTTTGGCGAAAAACGCGATCGCACTTCCGATACCGGTGGCCATTCCGGCAAAAACCGTCAGCCCCAGAGCCGGCCAGAAATTCTCCATAGATTAATAATCCATTCTTGATACCGTTTTTTTTTCTTCACAGTACGAACATATATATCATTAGCAGCCATTGGGCGCAAACGATTCAAAAAGTTCATCCGGACAATGGCATGAGGTTCTATACAATTGCCCTGTACCGAATGCTTTTTCTGCTTTCAAGATTTGCTGTTCTTATGATACAGTTGATCGCATGAATCAGTCAACCGCCGAGCTGAAAGTTTCCGAGACCCACTCCCAAACGGTATTCGCTTTTACAGGGGATCTCGATGTCCACGGGGCCGCCCGGATATGGCGGACCGGTCCGGCCCGTGCCCGCACCGTCGCAAAAGAACGGCTCGTATTCGACATGAACGATGTCCGAACGTTTGATTCGGCCGGAGCCGGCCTTTTGATTACACTGGAAAAATCCGTTCCCCGAGACGTGACGGTTGATTATCAGCACATGAAAGCGGCCCACGGCAAGACACTCGATCTTTTCCGGAAAAATTACGTCGACCCGGAGAACTTCCTCCTTGGAAAGGACAAAGAGGATGTCGCCACATATACCGGGAGAAAATCCGTTTCTTTTTTCAGGGAAATGTTCGAAGCCTTTGTTTTTACAGGAGAACTTTCCCGTGCCATGTTCAAAAGCATTGTCAACCCCCGTCTTTTCCGGTGGAAAGAGTGCGTGACCGTATTTGACCGGGCCGGGATCAATGCTCTTTTCATCGTGGGCCTGATCAGTTTTATCGTGGGTCTTGTGATGGCGTTTCAGGCGGCTATTCCCATGCGGATGTTCGGCGCCGAGATTTATGTGGCCGACCTGATCGGGCTTGCCATGACCCGGGAACTCGGTCCGCTTATGACCGCCATAGTCCTTGCCGGACGATCAGGATCGGCCTTTGCGGCGGAAACCGGAACCATGAAAATCAACGAAGAGATCGATGCCCTGCACACCATCGGGATCGACCCGGTATTTTTCATCGTGGTCCCCCGGGTGTTCGCTGCCGCGATTGCCACGCCTCTTCTCACAATCTTCTCCGATTTCATCGGCATGGCCGGCGGCGGGGTCGTACTTGCGACTCTGGATCATCCCGTTTCCGCTTATGTCGCCCAGATCGTCAACCGGGTGACCAGCATGGACATGGTCGGCGGCTTGATCAAATCAGTGGTTTTCGGTATACTGATTGCCGCCACCGGCTGTTTCAGGGGACTTCAGACCGAATCCGGCCCCGGCGGTGTCGGCGTTGCCACCACAAAATCGGTGGTCAGCTCCATTGTGATCATTGCAGTGGCGGATGCAATGTTTTCGATTTTGTACTATATTCTCGAAATCTGAGGAGCCGGAACGATCTTTCATGGAGACCGAGACCATCATAACAGTGGAAAATGTCACAGGCGGTTATCCGGGCGCGGTACTATTTAAAAACATATCGTTCCGGGTACACAAAGGAGAACGGTTTGTCATCCTGGGCGGTTCCGGCTGTGGCAAAAGCACGCTTTTGAAGATCATGACCGGCCTTTTAAAGCCCATTGCCGGAAAAGTGAAGATCAAGGGACATGAAATCTTTGCCGGCAGCAGAAGCGATCAGACAACCCTTCTGCGGCACGCAGGGGTGATGTTTCAGAACGGGGCGCTTTTCGGGTCCATGAATCTCATTGAAAATGTCAAACTTCCATTGAAAGAACACACCGGCCTTGATGAGAATGCCATGAACATGATCGCGCTCATGAAACTGAAACTGGTGGGGCTTGAAACATTTGCCGACTATATGCCGGACCGGATCAGCGGGGGCATGAGAAAACGGGCCGCCATTGCCCGGGCGATGGCGCTGGACCCGGAAATTCTTTTTCTGGATGAACCCTCGGCCGGGCTCGATCCGGTCACATCCGTCCAGATCGACCGGCTTATACTTACCCTTTCCCGGACACTCGGCATCACATTCATCGTGGTCACCCACGAGCTTTCCAGTATCCACATGATCGGAGAACGGGCGATCATGCTTGACAGCGAGGAGAAAGGCGTCATTGCCGAAGGGAACCCGGATACGCTGAAACATTTTCAGGAAAACAGGAAGGTTTTCGCTTTTTTCAACCGACAAACGGATGAGGCATAATGAACGATCATATCAAATTTTTCAAAATCGGGGTTTTTGTTTTGTCCGCAATTCTGCTGCTCTTTGCCGGGCTGATCTATCTGGGAGCAGGAGACTATTTCAAAGAGAAAAACTATGCGGAAACCTATTTCAACGGATCGGTCCAGGGTCTTGACACCGGATCTCCGGTCAAATACAGGGGGATGCAGATCGGTTCGGTGACCTCCATTCAGAGCGCGGCTGCCGAGTACCACAAGGATAGCCCGTACATCCTTGTGACCTTCACCATCAAGGACACCTCCATTTTCGGCGCTGACAAAGAAGAGATCCGGAAGGCCGTGGAAAACGGCCTCAGGGTCAATCTCGGCCTTCAGGGGCTCACGGGAGCGGCGTATCTTGAAACCAACTATTTAAAAAAGGACAGAATCGAGGACATCCCGGTTCCGTGGGAGCCCAGGTACCCGTATATCCCCTCTGTCCCCGGCAAAATCAAACGTCTGACCGAATCCGTGGACCATATCCTGAAAAACATGGAAAAGATTGACCTCAAGCGAATCACCCTCAACCTGAATTCACTGCTTGAGAGGCTGGATACAAAGGTGGAAGCGGTGGACACCGAAAAAGTGAGCAACACGGTGACCTCCCTTGTCTCTGAAATGCGGGAGACCAACAGCCGGCTTTCTCAAGCGGTGGAAAAATTCGACACCCAGCCGATATTGGATCACACCCTCGCCCTTATCAAAAAAATAGACCGCATTTTAGAAAAAATGGATCCGCACCTCACCACGTTCGCCTCCGACCTTGAAACCACCGGGAAAAACTGGAAGTCCGCAGGCACGGATGCCGAGACCCTGATAAAAGAGCTGGATGAAGCCCTTTCCGGAATTCCGGCTGCTGTGGGTTCCGTGGAAAAGGCCGCAGACCAGCTCAATGAAACCGTGTACTTTCACAAACACGATCTGAGGGACATCCTTGAAAACCTCAAAACCATGGCCTCGAACCTAAAAGAGGTCAGTGAAAACCTGAAAACCTATCCCGGCTCGATTCTGTTTAATGCACCGCCCGAGAAAATCGACCGGTCCCAATCAAAGGAGTAACCCGTGTGTAAACAGGAAAAAAGAAAAATGGCGGCATTTGTAACGGTTCTTGTACTGATATTGGTATTGTGTTCCGGATGCCTTTTGAACGACGAAAAATCGAACCATCTCAAGTCCTTTTACACCTTTACCGTGACGCCGCAAACCTCGCTTTCAAAAGGTCCTTACACAAAGGGGAATCTCTTTGTCATGGATTTTACCATATCCCCTGAATACAGCGGCAATTCCTTTGTATACAAAGAGAACAACCGCCTTATAACCGACTTTTACAACCGGTTTCTCGTTCCTCCTGAAAAACTGATAAAAGAGAAATGCGCTTTGTGGATGGACAAAGCCTCGATATTCAACGCAGTGTTTACCGACACCCGGGTTCTGCCCCCTGAATATGTGCTCTCGGCCAGAATCACGGAACTGGTCTGTGACATCTCCCAGAGCCGTTCCCCTGTGGCCGGGATTGAAATCAACTTTCTGCTGATCCGGCATGACAAGAAGGACGACATCCTCCTCAACACCGCGATCAAGGCGGAAAGGACCCTGGCCGAATTCACCCCCGAAACCCTTGTGAGCCGGTACAACGAGTGTCTTGCAGAAATATTTGCCACTCTTGAAAAAAGAATCGTCACCGCCCTGAACGATGAGAAGGCTGACTGATCACATGGAGGATTTTCATCGATTGAAAACGCTTTTGTTATATGACAGGATGGTTCCGCATAAGAAAACCAATGCCGAAAAGCAACCCGTAATGATTACCGT
>CAYFVA010000002.1:0-34732 GCA_964346265.1 uncultured Desulfobacterales bacterium | reverse complement strand
TTCGGATTTTTCAAAAACCCCCGGACTTCGCCGAACACATTGGCCTCCACGTCCACCCCCCTGACAGGACCGGAACAGCGGATCGAAAGACTGAGCCGGTCTTTTCCCTTCAGGTTTGCCGTCATCAGAGCGGCCGCCGTATACGCGTGTCCAAGGACAAGGGTCTCAAGGGGGCCGAGTTCGTGATTGGCTCTCATCTCCCGGATCATCCGGGTGGTATTCACCACTGCTCCCCTGAGCATGCCGTCCGCCATTAAAAATGAGAAAAGCTTGTCATTGGCTGAAGCCTTCAGCTTTTGCTTCAGATCGTTATGAAAGATATCCTTTTTTATCATCATCCGTTTTCCAGGTATCAGTTGGTTTGTCTGTCCAGGCTTCTGTACTGAATGGCCTCGGCCACATGCCCGGAAGTGATATGGGAATTGTTTTCAAGGTCGGCAATTGTTCTTGCGATTTTGAGGATCCGGATGTACGCCCTTGCGGACAGACCGAGGGATTCCACAGCCCTCTCAAGGATGGATTCGCTCTCTTCGTCCAGACGGCATACTCTTTTTACGCTCCCGGTGTCCATTCCTGCATTACAGGAGACATCAAGCCCCTCAAACCGTCTTTTCTGAATATCCGCCACCGCCATGACCCTCTCCCGGATCGCAGCCGAAGATTCGGACACCCCGGATTGGCCGGAAAGTTCCGTATAAGAGACACGGGGAACCTCCACCTGGATGTCGATCCGGTCCATCAACGGACCGGAAAGTCTTGAACGGTATCTCTGGATCTGAGATCCGGAACAGGAGCATCTGCCCCCCGGATCATCCAGATATCCGCACGGGCAGGGATTCATTGCGGCCACCAGCATGAAATCCGCCGGAAAATTCGCACTGGCGCCCGCCCGTGAAATGGTAATATCGCCGTCTTCAAGCGGCTGACGGAGAACTTCTAGCACATTCTTCTTAAATTCCGGCAGTTCGTCAAGGAACAGGACTCCATTATGGGCAAGACTGGCTTCACCCGGCCCCGGCCGGGTTCCGCCCCCGACAAGACCGGCGTCGGATATGGTATGATGGGGCGCCCGGAACGGTTTTCCCACGGAAAACGAACGCCCGGCACCCATAACACCGGCCACTGAGTAGATTTTTACCACCTCGATGGCCTGTTCAAAAGAGAGGGGAGGAAGAATCGTGGGAATCCGCCGGGCCATCATGCTTTTACCGGACCCGGGCGGTCCCGTCATCATGATATTGTGACCGCCGGCAGCGGCAACTTCCATGGCACGTCTGGCATGGTTCTGGCCCTGAACGTCTGAAAAATCGACGTCAAAATCATTTATGCGTTGTAAAAAATCCTCTGTGTCCGCAGGAATCGGATCAATGGCAAGGAAACCGGAAAAAAAATCCACCACTTCGCTCAACGTGCGGACGGCGATGATGTCGATACCGTCCACCATTGAGGCCTCGAAC
The DNA here is from genome assembly GCA_964346265.1 of uncultured Desulfobacterales bacterium. Lineage (GTDB taxonomy): Bacteria > Desulfobacterota > Desulfobacteria > Desulfobacterales > Desulfobacteraceae > JAIPEK01. The sequence continues at coordinate 33,275 of CAYFVA010000002.1, read as the reverse complement.
CGGTTTTCATAAGGAATCACCACTCCTTTGTACCGGTTCGCACGGGCCGCAAGAACAGCAGGGAGAACTCCCTTGACCGGTTTTACCATACCGTCCAGGGACAGCTCACCGGTCAAAAGATACCCGTCAAGGGCCTGTTCGGACACGGTTTTCGACGAAGCCAAGATTCCCATTGCCAGCGGCAGATCAAGCCCGGTGCTCTCTTTTTTGATATCTGCGGGGGCCAGGTTCACCACCACCTTATCCGGGGGAAACGTATACCCTGAATTGTTGATGGCCGCCCGGACCCGTTCACGGCTTTCTCTCACTGACACTTCGGCAAGCCCGACGATGCTGAACACGGGCAGGCCGTAGGAAATATCCACCTCCACATCGATGATATACGCATCAATTCCTGCAATCGCACTGCTTTTCACTTTTGCAAGCAAGCTGCCCCCGGCAAAAAAAGAAAACAAAAACTTGCAAAAGTATAACATTCTTATTAAAAATATGGCAATATTTGGAACAGGTTTCTCATTTATTTTGCTTTTACTTTAAAAATCAGGTATATATAACAGACATAACGTGTACCTAAACCGGTACCGCATATAAACAATACAGACAAATGAAATGACACCGAATATAAAAAATACATCCGACACCCTTCAAAAAACTCTTGAAAAACCCGTTTCATGCAGCGGAATCGGGGTTCATTCCGGGCGGTGCAATACAGTCACCATCAAACCCGCCCCGGAAAACCACGGGATCAAATTCAGGCGACTGGACATCCCCGGCACTCATTATATACAGGCACTTTTCCACATGGTGGTGGATACCAGCCTGGCCACCGTGATCGGAACCAACGGCGCCATTGTTTCCACAATCGAACACCTGATGGCGACGTTTGCAGGACTCGGTATCGACAACGCCCTGGTGGAGGTGGACAACTATGAAATTCCGGTAATGGACGGAAGTGCAAAAGCCTTCGCCCAGGCCATGCTCCATGGCGGCATCAAGGAACAGGAAGCGGAAAAGCAGTTTTTCTGGGTAAAAGAGCCGGTTTATCTGGAAACGGGAGACAAGTCCGTTTGTGTATACCCTTCGGATACCATGAAAATCACCTGCTCCATTGATTTTGACCATCCCCTGATCGGCCGGCAGGAAATCACGTTTGACCACCGGCCGGATACATTCAGAGAAGCGATTTGTGAAGCAAGGACCTTCGGCTTTCTCAAGGATTTGGAATATTTAAAAAAATTCAGTCTCGGGCGGGGAGGAAGCCTTGACAACGCCGTGGTGCTGGACGATGAAAACGTATTGAACAAAGAAGGTTTGAGATTTAAAGATGAACTGGTCCGACACAAGCTTTTGGACAGCCTGGGCGACTTTTCCCTCCTGGGCATGCCCATCTTCGGACACATTGTTACGGACAGATCCGGGCATGCCCTGAACCATATGTTCATCACCAAATTCCTTAAATCCCGGAACGCCTGGGAAACAGGCCCGTTCGAAAGGAGTCTCACCTTTTAAAATGACACGCCCCCTGCGAACCAGAACCTCAGCCACGCTTATGCTGACGGCCTTTTGCGCTGTCCTGTTTTTTTACACAAGCGCCCCTGCCGGGGAAACCCCGGTTTTAAAGAACATCAAACTCACCAATGACCGGGACCACCTGATCACCTATTTTACCGTGAAAGGAGCGTTTACCGAAAAAATCAGCCGGGCCGCAAAAAACGGGGTGCCCACCACGTTCTCCTTTTATGTCTCTTTGTACAAAATCAATGACGGGTGGCTGGACAAAAACATCTCGGATATCAAAATCACCTCCACCCTGAAGTACGATACCCTGAAAAAACAGTTTACCATCACCCGTTCATGGGAGGAAGACGACCCTTTTGTCACATCCTCGTTCGATGAGGCTGAAAAGATGATGACCGAGGTGAACAATCTCAAGGTGGAACCACTTTCCAGGCTGGAAAAAGGAGGAAAATACCAGATACGGGTCAAAGCGGAACTCAGCCGCGTGACCATGCCGTTCTACCTGCACTATGTTTTGTTTTTCGTCTCGTTCTGGGATTTTGAAACCGACTGGTACATTATCAACTTCACATACTGACCCTGTAGCTGATCCAACGGCACTTTTCAATCATGGAAAAAAGAAGCGGCATCGAAAAACAGAAACGGAAAAAAGAGGGGATTCTGATCATCCTGGTCATTGCCCTTGTATTTCTGCTCACCCTTGTGGGAACCCGGATCACGGATTTCGGCGGCGGTCTGCCCTTTTCAAGTTCGGTTTTGATCTTCATTTTGATCAACGTGAACCTGCTTTTGCTGCTTCTGGTTCTGGTCCTCGTTTTTCGGAATCTGGCCAAGCTGTACTACGAAAAGAAAAACAAGCTCTTGGGGACCAAGCTAAAAACCCGTCTGACAGCGGCTTTTATCGTCCTGTCCCTTTTGCCCACCACGGTACTGTTCTTTTTCTCCATCCATTTCATTTCCTCGAGCATTGCGTTCTGGTTCAACACTCCTGTGGAAAAAACCCTGGACAGTTCTCTTGCCGTGGGCCAGCGGCTGTATCAGTTCATCGAGGAAAAAAATCTGTTTTTTGCCAAACGCGCGGCCTTCCAGATCCATTCGAGAAATATGCTGGAACAGGAAAACAGGGAAGAGCTGACCAGATATGTCCAGGTGGTTCAACGGGCGTTCAACCAGGACGCGGTGGAGGTCTACACCCCCGACGCCAAGCGCATCGCGCTTTCCCTTGCCAACGAACTGGAACACCATTACTTTGCCATTCTTTCCAGTGACGAACTCACCATTTCAGCCAAAGACAAAAAAGTCCGGACCATCGCCCGGGATAACCCCTTTGGCGAACTTTTGCGTACCATCTGTGCCGTTCCGTTTGACGCGCCACCCGACCAGACCCGGGCTTTTATCGTGATTTCCTCCCGTGTATCCCCGAAACTGACTGAAAACCTCGACGCCATTTCAAAAGGATACGAGGAATACCAGCAGCTGAAAATGGCAAAAAAGCCGGTCCAGACTTCCAACTATATCGCTCTTTCCATTGTGGCCCTCCTGGTGGTGTTCTGCGCCGTCTGGTTCGGGTTTCAACTGGCCGAATCCATCACCATCCCTCTGACGAAGTTCGCCGAAGGAACCCAGCGGGTGACCAAAGGGGACCTGAACTACAAAATCGACTTCAAAACCGACGATGAAATCGGCACGCTGATCGATTCTTTCAACAAAATGACGAGAGAACTGGCCACTGGAAGAGAACGGCTCGCCCGCTCGGAAAAGAAGATGAAACAGCAGAACATCGAACTGGAAAAAAGCCGGAAGTACATGGAAATCGTTCTCAAAAACATATCCGCCGGTGTCATCACCATGGACAACAAAGGCATCATCACCACCATAAACAAGGCGGCCGAATCCATGCTCGACCTGAAAAGCGAACAGCTTCTCAACCGGCGGTGGAAGGACATGCTCACCGGCGAACACTACACCGCCGCCCGGACCATAGCCGAGAGGATCTCCCCTGCCGCGGAAAAAATGGAATTCCCGCTTTCCATATCCATCAACGGCACGCCGCGGTACTTTTCCATCCATTACAACATTCTCAAGGATGACGCAGACCAGATCATCGGCGCCGTGATGGTGTTCGACGATCTCACCGAGCTGGAAAAAGCCCAGCGTACGGCGGCCTGGCGGGAAGTAGCCCGGCGCATCGCCCATGAAGTCAAGAATCCGCTGACCCCTATCAAACTGTCGGCCCAAAGACTCAAGAAAAAGTATAGCGACCGGATCCAGGAAGATGTATTCAATTCCTGCACCGACACCATAACCGAGCATGTGGACCTGATCCGGAACCTTGTCAATCAGTTCTCCACATTTGCAAGGTTTCCGGAAATCCATTTTCAGACCTGCCGGATTGAAAAGATTGTCACGGAAACCGCGGCCCTGTATAAGGAAGGGCTGCCCGACGTGAATATCGTACCGGTTTTCAAAGAAAACCTCCCGTCCCTGCAGCTTGATCCCCAGCACATGAAACAGGCGTTTATCAACCTGTTTGACAACGCCATATCCGCCATGAACAACAAAGGGACCATCACAGTGGAAGTCTCCTACGACAGCATACTCAAGCTGATCTCCATTGAAGTGGCGGACGACGGAAAGGGCATTTCCGATGCCGAGAAAACCAAACTGTTCGAGCCCTACTTTTCCACAAAAAAATCGGGAATGGGGCTTGGACTTGCCATAGTCAATTCTGTTATAAAAGACCATAACGGCTCCATCCGGGTACAGGACAACCAGCCGGCGGGGGCGAAATTTATTATAGAACTGCCGGCGTAACCGGCAGGACATACAGGAGATGCAATGTATCCAGCCGTACTGATTGTTGATGATGAAACCAAAATCATCGAATCCCTTGAAGGACTTTTATCCGATGACGGATTCGAGGTCATCCATGCCTATAACGGATACGAGGCCCTCAAGAAAGTGGAAGCGGAGTCCCCTGACATCGTTCTGCTGGACATCTGGATGCCCGGCCTGGACGGCATAGAAACCTTAAAAGAGATCAAAAAGAGCAATCCGACCCTGCCGGTGGTCATTATCACCGGACATGGAAGCATAGAGGCGGCGGTGGATGCCACCAAATCCGGCGCTTTTGATTTTCTGGAAAAGCCCTTGTCCATTGACCGTGTCATGGTCACCATCAACAATGCCCTGAATTTCAGGCGGCTGGAAGAGGAAAACAAGTACCTGAGAAAAAAGAGCATAGAGAAAAACACCATCACAGGCTCAAGTCCGGCCGTGCACAAACTGTACAGGGAAATATCCGAAGCCGCCCCGTCAGATGCCTCCATTTTGATTCAAGGAGAGAACGGCACCGGCAAGGAGCTTGTGGCCCGGACCATTCACCAGTTGAGCAATCGTCCGGAAGGCCCTTTGATCATTGTCAACTGTGCGGTCATTGATGAAGAGAATATCGACAGTGAACTTTTCGGCCACGAAAAAGGAGCTTTGGGCGGTGCCGCCGCAAGGAACAAAGGAAAGTTCGAACTTGCGGCCGGCGGCACCCTGCTGCTGGACGAAGTGGGGGATATGAACCTCAAAACCCAGGCCCGGATCCTGAGGGCCATCGAATCCAAAACTTTTCAGCGGATCGGCGGCGGACGCGCGATTCAAATGGACACCCGGATCATTGCCTCCACCAACAAAAACCTGAAACAGGAAATCGAAAAAGGCACCTTCCGCGAGGACCTGTACTACCGGCTCTGTGTTATCCCGATCCATGTGCCTTCACTGCGGGAGAGAAAAGAGGATATTCCCGAGCTGGTGGACACTTTTCTCAACGCTCCCTCCAACACCCGGGGCGGACACGAGAAAAAGACCATCTCCAGAGAGGCGCTGGATATGCTGACGGCCCATGACTGGCCCGGGAACCAGAGAGAGCTTAAAAATCTGATGGAGCGACTGACCATCATGTCCGAGACCGACACCATTGAAATTGATGACATTCCAGACCCATACAACATCTCATCCGAAACATCTTCGTCCGGCGGAAAAGAGCACCTGTTTTCCATGGACAGCCTTGACAAGGCAAAGGCCGAATTCGAGAAAGAGTTTGTGAAAAACAAGATGGACCTCGAAGGCTGGGATGTAAAAACCGTTGCCCGGAAAACGGGCATGGATACCAAAACCATCTCGAAAATCGTTAAAAAGAAAAGGAAATAGATGAGAATCATCAGCGGCCGGTTCAAGGGCAGGAAACTTACCGCCCCTCAAAACCATTCCATAAGGCCGACCTCGGACAAAGCCAGGGAGGCGTTGTTCAGTATTATCGGCTCGAATATCCAAAACGCCCGCATCCTTGATCTTTTTGCCGGCACCGGTGCCTTCGGGATCGAAGCGCTCAGCCGGGGCGCCCGACAGGCCTTTTTCGTGGATGCCTCCAGCAAGGCCTTGGATACGGTCCGAAAAAATCTCGACCTTCTGGGAATCCATGACGAGGCCGTTCCGGTCCTTGGCCGAATACCGGACGTGTTCGGGAGATCCGAATTTTCCGATCAGAGCTTTGACATCATTTTTCTGGACCCGCCCTATGACAGGGACCATATAACAGCAACCCTGGAAAACAACGGCTTTCTATCCTTTGTCGCCGATACCACCCTGGTGATCGCCGAACACGGGGTATCCAGGGAAGATTTTGCACTGTCAGGCCATCTTGAAATGATCGACCGGCGGAAATACGGAAAAACATTGATTTCCTTTTTCCGGAAATCATAAAAAAACGGAGAACCGCTTATGAACGAACAACTGAAAACAGCAGTATATCCGGGTTCCTTCGACCCCCTCACCAACGGACATATCGATATCATCGAAAGGGGAACCAAAATATTTGACAAAATCATCATAGCGGTACTGCACAATCCGTCCAAAAAAGCCCTCTTCACAGTCGAGGAACGGACGGAGATGATCCACAAAAGCTTCAACGGAAACAAGAACATCGTGGTGGATTCCTTTGACGGCCTTCTCATCGACTATGCAGAACAGCAGGGAGCCATTGCGATCATCAGGGGGATGCGGGCCATATCGGACTTTGAGAACGAATTCCAGATGGCGCTGATGAACCGCAGGCTGTCCAGAAAAGTACAGACCGTGTTTTTGATGACGGGTCTTCGATGGATATTCACCAGCTCTTCGATCATAAAAGAGGCGGCCCAGTTCGGAGGCGACATAAACGGAATGGTTCCGAGACCTGTAAAAGAGAGGCTGGAAGACAAATTCCCCGCCATGCAGGGGGAAAAATAACATGGATATCTGGCAGCTGAAAATTTTTACCAGCGTGGTGGATGAAAAAAGCTTTTCAAAGGCGTCCCGGGCCGTTCACCTTACCCAGCCCACGGTGAGCAGCCATATAAAGGAACTTGAAGAGCATCTCGACTGCCGCCTTCTGGACAGAATGAGCCGGGAAGTGGTCCCCACAAAAGCCGGGGAGATTCTATACTCGTATTCAAAAAAAATCATTTCCCTTACTGAAAAAGCCGAATATGAGGTATCCGAATTTCTCGGCCGCATCAGAGGGGAACTTGTCATCGGCGGAAGCACCATTCCCTCCGGATATATTATCCCCGCCCTGATCGGGCCGTTCACGGAACAATATCCTGAAGTGTCCATCTCCCTTTTCTCCGGTGACACGGACCAGATCATCCGCAGAATTGAAGCGGGAGATATCGAAATCGGCATTGTCGGCGCCAGAAGCGAAAGCGGCAATATTGAACAAACAAAGCTGATCGATGACGAGATGAAGCTGGTGATACCGGCGGATCATCCGTGGAGCAGCCGGGCGTCCGTCACCTGCTCGATGCTCTTTGATGAACCCTACCTCGGCAGGGAGGAAGGATCAGGCACCTGGAAATCGGTGGCATTGAGCATGAAAGACAGAGGATTCGACCCACAAGCTCTGAACATAAGAGTCAGACTCGGAAACACCGCTTCGGTTATCCAGGGTATCCTCAACCGGGCCGGTATTTCCATTCTGTCCACCATGGCGGTTGCCCATTATGTAAAAACCGGTCTTCTCAAAACACTGGCCATTTCCGATCTTGACCTTGACCGCTGTTTCTATCTTACGACAAACCGGAAAAGGACCCTGTCTCCGGTTTCCAAAACATTTGCCGAATTTGCCGGCCGAAAACTTCAAAGGAGTGAATCCCATTTATGCGAATCGTAACCCGACCGGATTTTGACGGAATCGTATGCGCTGTATTGATCAGCCGGGCCGAACGGATTCCGGGCCCTGTCACCTGGCTTGAGCCCGGTGATGTCCAGAACGGACAGGCAGAGATCAAAGAGGGGGACATTATGGCCAATCTTCCGTATGACAACAGATGCACCCTCTGGTTTGACCACCATGTATCCAACCGGCCCGAATCCGCGGTTGCCGGTGCGTTTAAAATCGCCCCCTCTGCCGCGGGCGTGGTGTACGAGTACTACCAAAAACAGGGAAAGCTCGGCAATGGATATGACCAACTGGTGCACTGGGCCGACATTATTGATGCGGCGGAACTCACCGAAGACCATGTGCTTTACCCGGAAAAATATCCGTATGTAATTCTGTCCATGATGGTGAAAAACCGGGATGAATCCGATCCGCCCTTTTGGGAAAAGCTGGTGGATCTGCTCAAACACAGATCCATTGAAGAGGTGATGGCGGATGAAGAGGTCAAGTCCCGCAAAGAAACAATCATCCGGGAGGACCGGGCCTATGAAGCCATACTCCGTGAAAATTCCGTTCTCTATGACGGCATCTGTGTCACCGATTTCCGGCACTATGACGATCCGCCGTCGGGGAACCGTTTCCTTGCCTACTCGGTCTTTCCCGAGACCATCGCCACCATCAAAATCCGGTATGCTGATCCGGACAAAGACAAGGTGCTGGTGAGCATCGGCCACAGCATTTTCAATGACAAATGCCGGGTCAACGTGGGCCGGCTTCTGTCGAAATACGGAGGCGGGGGCCACAAAGGAGCAGGGGGATGCACTCTTGACGCTGCCATTGCCGACCGAAAAATCCGGGAAATTGTAACCGTGATGCGGGAGAACCGTCCTGTTGAATGATTTCCGACGATTTTACGGAACGGGCGGCAGGTACTGAAGGCGGGAGATAAAAACCAGCAGCACGGAAACGCCGCAGGCCACAAGGGGGGAGAGGACCCATGCGGCGAATATGCTTTTGAGTGTGGCAAGGCTTACTGTTTTAATCCCCTTGACGATACCGATGCCGAGAACGGCGCCGATCACGGCCTGGGAACTGGAGACCGGCACGCCGATCATGGTGTACAGGTGAATGGTGGCGCCCAGGGAAATGGACACCATGAGCGCGGAAAACGGATCCAGCTGAACCAGGCGCTTTCCCACCGTTTCCATGACCGGACGGCTGAACGTGATGATCCCGAGGGCAATGCTCACTCCGCCCAGAAGGGAAGCCTGGAACACATTGAGCATATCCGCGCCCACAAAAACGGCGGACACGTTGGCCACGTTGTTGGCCCCCAACGCATAGGCGCCATAGGAGCCGGACAGAATCAGACAGCCCCGCAAAAGGACATCCGACCGGAACACGGTGAGTCGGGAGCGATTGTAAAAAAAAGCAATTACTTTGTACAGAAAAAAGCATATCACAGCACCACCCACCGGCGTACCGACCCAGCAGGCAACCACTTTTCCAAGTCCGGCCGTATTGACCTGGCCGTTGATGATACCGATACCGATAATGGCGCCCACCACGGACTGGGAAGTGGAAACCGGGAGTGAAAAAAGGGTCATGACGCTCACGGAAAAAGCTGCCGCCACCGATGCGATCACCGCCTGGGACATGTCAAAAGAGGTCAGTCCCTTGAGCGTCTCTATGCCGGCACTGCCGGAAACAACTGCACCGATCACCACGAATAGCGAAGAAAGAACAGCCGCGGTCCGGAATTTGACCATTTTGGAGGACACGGCCGTGCCGAAAATGTTGGATGCGTCATTGGCCCCGAGCGACCATCCCAGAAATACACCGCCCAGAAGGGAGAACATCAGACTCTCCTTTTCAGGCTCAGAACGTTCACCAGCTTGGCCACCCGGTCCGCCTGATCGGAAATATCTCCGATCCGCACCACAAGCTCTTTGAACTGGAGCCGCAGGTACGGATCGATATCAGAGGCAGGATCAAATATATCCGCAATCAGACTTTTTTCGATATGGTCACAATGGCTTTCCGCCACATCGATCCGGTTCATACAGTCCCGGATGCCTTTTTCCTTTTTCAGAAAATGCTTCACCTGGGTGACCAGAATCTCGCAGGACTCCACACTGATATCCACAAGATGCCGGATATCCGGGAATATAAAAGCGGGGATCTCAAGATTCTGGTACTTGATCATGAAAAGGGATTTTTCAAAAATGTGGGGAATCTTGTCAAGACCCAGAAGAAGATTCATCACATCTTCCCTTGAATCGGGAATCAAGACTTTCCCGTACATCTGGTTGTTGATATCGTCAATGATATCATCGGCCATGGATTCGTACTTGTTGGTCTGTTCGGCCAGAAAATCAAAATCCTTGCAGTTTCCTTTTTCCACACACAGATAAAACGCCTGATTAAAATTTTCCCGTGTTTTTTCAAAGGTTTCAAGATATTTGTAAATCAGATTTTCAACCACATGTTCTTTTTTAAAAAGGAATTGAAACATGGAGCTCCTGTAATGATAGAGAGGATTTACCGCCGGACGGCGGGGGGATCGAATCTCAAATTTTACCTGCTTGGTCCATTGCGTCCCTGAATACGGAGTACATGTCCCTGTGCTCCTGCAGGGCCGTAAGCAGGATATTTTCAAAATTGTCCAGATCGTTGTAGTTGATGATATAGTTAAAACTCATGTGAAGCGCCGCCATGCTGTTGGCCGTATCAAGTTTCCGGCTCAGCAGGATCACGCAGATCCGCCGTCTCACCGACATATCCAGCCCGTTGATATACTGCATCATCTTTTTCGCCCCCCTGCCCCCGTCAAAGCTCTCATCAATGATCAAAAGCTCAAACGTTTTGTATTCCATGAGTTTCAGGGCAGAGTCCGCATCTTCGGCAGCCCGGCTGAGATACTCGTTACGCTCCAGGGTCTCCCGGAAAGAATCGATGAGGGTTTTCTCGTTCACGCAGATCAAGGCTTTCCGGTTCTGCGCCTCCCGCCGGGCAGGGAAAGACGGTTCGGCCACTTCCGGTTTTGGTGTATCCGCGTTTTCCTCCGGTTTCACCGTAACCTTTTCTTTGCACTTGGGGCACCGAAAGGAAGCTGGTTTGTCCTTTGGAAGCTTTTCCTCGGAGATGGTAAGCCGGGTCATGCAGTTGTCGCACGTTACATTCATCACTGATCTTCTCCGGAGTAGTTTTTGTCGATTTCAAGGGTTTCAATTTTGGAGGTTTTCTCGCCTCTCGAGCTTTTGATAAAATCAAGGCCTCTGCCAACGATATCTTTCCGGGCGGCATAGGCATTGGCTACATCCTCGCTGATCAGGCCCTGCTCGTACAGGTGGAGGATATAATCATCAAATGTATTCATCTGTTTGGCTTTTCCGTCCCGGATAATCTCGTTGAAGGTCCGTCCTTCTGATTCGCCGTGAAGAATCGAGTCTTTCACCCTAAGACTTGTGGTCATGATCTCAAAGGCCGCCACCCTTCCTCCGTCGATTTTGGGCAAAAGCTTCTGGGAAACCACCCACCTGAGAGTATCCGCCAGACGGATCCGGATCTGCTTTTCTTCTTCAATGGAGAACATACCGATCAAGCGGTTGATGGTCTGGCCTGCGTCCACCGTATGCAGGGTGGTTAAAACCACATGTCCGGTTTCAGCCGCTGTAAGCCCGATTTCCACACTCTCCCGGTCCCGCATCTCGCCCACGAGAATCACCTTGGGGGCCTGGCGGAGAGCCGCCCGGAGCCCGTGGGCAAAGGTATCGAAATCCACCCCGAGTTCGCGCTGGTTGAAAGTGGATTTTTTCTGGGAGTGCTGGTACTCGATCGGGTCTTCCAGGGTCACCACGTGAACCGATTTGTTTTCGTTAATCTTGTCGAGCATGGCCGCAAGCGAGGTGGTTTTACCGCTGCCGGTGGCGCCGGTGACAAAGATAATACCGTTCTTTTCCCCGGCGATCTCGTGGAAGGCCTCCGGCAGATTGAGTTCCTCAATGGTGGGAATCTGGGTTTCAAGTTTTCTCATCACGATGGAATACTTGCCGGCTCTGGAGAAAATATTGACACGGAACCGGGCCTTGCCTCCAAGATGGTAGCTCAAATCACAAGATCCTTCCCGCAAAAGGGTTTCCGTCAGCTTCCGGTCGTTGCGCAAAAGGTTCAGGGCGATGGTTTCGGTCTGGAAGGCGGTGAGTTTGTTAAAGTCCGGAGACATTTTCACCGGTTTGAGCTCCCCGGAGGCTTCCACCTGGATGGGTTTGCCCGGGGTAAAGTTGAGATCGGAAATATCGTCTGTGGACTCGAGCATTTTGGAAAAAATGTAATCGATTTCTTTCTTGTGCAAGTTTCCCCCCCCGTTGTGGTGGTTTTTGACTCAGGCTTCGGTAAAATCCGCAGGCGGATTTTTCAGAAACGGCCTGAACTGAGTCTTGTCGTTGGCCTTGGCATAGGCCTCGTCAGCAGCTATCCAACCTTTTTTGTACAGCTTCATGATCGATTCGTCCAGAAGCTGCATCCCGTACTGCTTCCCGGTCTGGATCATCGAAGGAATCTGGTGGGTTTTGAACTCCCGGATCAGATTTCTCACCGCCGGAGTGGCAATAAGAATTTCCAGGGCCGCGCATCTTCCACTCAGGGCATTTTTTCTGCCTGCGTCAATACGCTTGAACAGCGTCTGGGCCACGACCGCCCTCAGTCCGTCCGCCAAAGTAGAACGGATCTGGGCCTGCTGGTGGGCCGGAAACACCTCGATCATACGATCCACCGTCTTGATGGCACTCGAGGTATGAAGGGTGCCGAAAACCAGGTGACCGGTGGCGGCGGCCTCAAGGGCAAGAGAGATGGTTTCCAGATCCCGCAGTTCCCCGACCAGTATGATGTCCGGGTCCTCACGGAGCGCACCGCGCAATGCGGCATGGAAACTCTTTGTGTGAACCCCGACCTCCCGGTGATTGATAATACAATTCTGGCTTCTATGCACGAACTCGATGGGGTCTTCGATGGTGATGATGTGATCTTTCCGGGTTTTGTTGGCCTCATCCACTATAGCCGCCAGCGTGGTGGATTTCCCGCTGCCTGTAGGGCCGGTAACCAACACAAGGCCCCGGGGCAGATTGGCGAGTTTGGCGATCACTGCAGGAAGTCCGAGCTGCTCCACGGAAAGGATGTCGTTGGGGATCTCCCGGAAAACCGCATTGACGCCTTTACGCTGCATGAAATAGTTGGCCCTGTACCGGGCAAGCCCGGGGATTTCATAACCGAAATCCACATCTCCGGTCTCTTCGAACTCCTTGACTTTCTCTTCCGGGGTAATTTCATACAGAAGAGACCGAAGTTTGTCACTGGACAGCTCCTGGTACTTTACCCGCTCGATGTCCCCGTGCAGACGGATGGCCGGCTGCTGGCCCGAGGAAAGATGAAGGTCGGATGCCCCGTGTTCGTGCATCAGTTTAAAAAACGCGTCAATCTCTGCCATTTTTCTTTCTCTTTAGTTATAAATTGTGATCCGTTTTATGCCTGACTGATGAACTTCAGATTCGGATCATTTTCGTCCGCCGCCTTGTTTTCCTCTTTTGTCATCTCCAACAGTTTGGAATGGGATTCAATCACGGACCCGATCTGCATTTCGAGCTGCATGCGCTGCCGTTTCAATTCGCTGATGTCGCTGTGTAGCCTGGAGAGCCTCTTGTGCGCCCGGCTCAATATTTTTTCCGCCTCCAGTTCGGCCTGGGCTGTAATATTCCGGGACTCTTTTTCCGCATTTTCCTTCATCTTGTCCAGAACTTTCTGGGACTGGAGCATGGCTTTTTTCATGGAATTTTCCCGATTGCGGTAGCCCCTGTTTTCATGATCGAGTTTCCGGTTTGTCTCGGCAAGGTCATCCACTTTCCGGTTGAGGGCATCCATCTCTTTGGCCACCTCTTCCAGAAAGGCATCCACCTGTCGGACATCGAACCCGCGGAATTTTGCGGAAAACTCTTTTTGCCTGATCACTTCCGGCGTAATACCCATTTGGCACCCTTTTTGTTATGGTTCATAAAAATGCAAGCGAAAGCCTGTGCAGGCTGTTTACCAGAAACACCTGTATAAAAACGATCCCCAGTATCGCGATGATCGGAGAAAGATCGATTCCTCCGAAATTTACCGGCAGATACCGCCGGATCCGGAAAAGAAGGGGATCGGTGATATTGTTGATAATCCGCACAATCGGGTTGTATGGATCCGGGTTCACCCACGACAGAAGCGCCCTTGCAATAATAACCCACATATAAATCGTCAGTGCATAATCGAGAACAACCGCCACAGCTTTGAAGAAATTTCCGAGAACGAACATATTGAAACCCTTTATTCCTTACTGTTATTTTGATACAAATCCTTGCAATGTACCCGTAAATATATTACACATATGATAGAAACCCTCCTGAAGTCAAGTCTTTTTGTCTCTGCGCCCTTCCGCCTGAATGATTTGAAAAAAACATTGACAAATGAAAAATTATACCATACCAATGGTTTAACCATTCGAAAACAATGCAGGGAGGCGCGGCTATGCCTGATATCAAAAACCTCGGGTTCCAGAAGGCCAAAAAAAACCGGATATTTCAGGATGTGGTGGATCAGATCCAGGAAGCCATTCTGAACAATGAACTCAAGCCCGGTGACATGCTCCCTGCGGAGAGAGACCTGCGGGAAACTTTCAACGTCAGCAGGGGCACTTTGAGAGAAGCGTTGCGGGTTCTGGAACAAAAGGGTCTGATCGAAATCAGACTGGGAACCGGCGGCGGTTCGATTGTCAAAAACACCGGCATGGAACAGCTCAACGAAACGCTGGCGCTGCTCATCCGGTCCGGAGAGCTTTCCGTATTTGACTTGGGAGAGTTCAGGGCCGGTATTGAAGAAAAAGTGGCCTTTCTCGCTGCGAACCGGGCTGACGAAAACCAAATCGAAATTCTGGACAAGCTTTTACAGGAAGCCGGGCGACTGGCTGAAACCGGAATTTCCGCCTGGGATGATTTTTTGGAAAAAGACCAGGAAATCCACAAAAAAGTTGCCGAGTTTTCCGGTAACACGTTGTACCGGTTCGTCAGCAGCGTGATTCAAGACAACATCCGCCGGTACTATGACAGGTTCCTTGATGTGACACAGGAGAGAATGGACCGGAATTACCAGGACCTCCAAGAGCTGACCCTGGCCATCCGAAACAAGGATGAAAACAGGGCCGCCCGAACAGCCGAGCGCCATGTATATGCGTTCAACTCCTGGATGAGAGAAAAAGAAGCCGTCAAAACAGGGCAAGCCGTCCCCCCTGCGGAGACCCCTAATCAAAAGAAACCCCATTGAACCAGGAAGAAAAAATTATGAGCAGGTTCATGAACATTTCGGCAATCATTTTCTTTGTTCTCCCTCTTGCCTGTGCAGGTTCTTTTGCTGCAGACACCATCAAAATCTGCGTACAGGCGGCGACGACAGGAAAATATGCCAACGAAGGGCAGGGCATAGACAGATGCTCCTGGTCAGTTTACGACCCCCGCAACAATACAGAAAATACCATGCGCAGGGGTTTTACTTCTATTGAAGAAGATGACCGGGTAAAACAGGAAAACAAACTTGCTTCCCGGTCCCGGGAAGTGTAGGAAGTTGTTTGGTAATAAAAACATGAAAAATTTATCAGGAGGACTGCATTATGGAAGAAATGTCTTTAACAGCTGCAACATGGTTCTGGCTACTGGTGCCCATGCCTTTGGTCGTACTATTGTCCGTCATCACCCTATTTACTGAAAAGGAGGACGAATAGATGAATGCACCGACTTTAACCGCCTTTATAGTTTACCTGATTGGAATGATGGGTATAGGAGTGTTTTTCTATTATAGAACCAAAAATCTGTCAGACTATATTTTAGGAGGCAGAGGACTCAGTCCGGCTGTTGCAGCCTTGAGTGCCGGTGCTTCTGATATGAGCGGCTGGCTTCTGCTCGGTCTGCCAGGGGCTATGTATGCAGGAGGAATGAGCAATATCTGGATTGCTGTCGGCCTTTCTATCGGGGCATATTTAAACTGGCAGTTTGTGGCCAAAAGGTTGCGCAAGTACACTGAAAAGGCCGGAGACGCCATTACCTTGCCGGATTATTTAGAAAACCGGTTTAATGATACCAGCAGGGTCCTGCGCGTTATTTCAGCAGTGGTGATTTTGATATTTTTCACTATTTATGTGACTTCAGGCCTTGTGGGAGGGGCTATCTTATTTGAAAAATCCTTTGGGATGAACTACCAGCTGGCTCTTTGGGTCGGTGCATTGGTTATTGTTTCCTATACTTTTTTAGGCGGCTTCATGGCTGTCAGTCTCACTGATTTTATCCAGGGCATTTTAATGTTTATCGCACTTTTACTCGTGCCTGTTATAGTCATCAACGTGCTTGGCAGCTGGCGTGAAGTGGTCGCCAAAGCCGGCGCGATTGATGCTTCACATGTGGATGCTTTTTCCGGAATGACTTTTCTGGGCATTATTTCCCTGATGGCCTGGGGCTTTGGATATTTTGGCCAACCGCATATTCTGGCCCGGTTTATGGCCATTCGCAGTGCCAATGAAGTACCCAAGGCCAGACTGGTGGGCATGATCTGGATGGTTTTCGGTCTTTTTGGAGCAATCTTTACAGGGTTTGCAGGAATTGCCTATTTTGCAGATGCTCCTTTGGAAAATTCCGAGACGGTCTTTATTGCCCTGACCCAGGTCCTTTTTAATCCATGGATAGCTGGATTGCTCCTGGCAGCAATTCTATCAGCAATTATGAGTACTGTTGATTCTCAACTTCTGGTTTGTTCCAGTGCCATAGCCGAGGATTTTTATAAGCAAATTCTGAGAAAAGAGGCCAAACCCCGGGAACTGGTCTGGATCGGCAGGGTATCCGTTTTGGTCCTGGCTCTGGTGGCCACATCCCTGGCCTCAAATCCGGACAGCAAGGTCCTTGACTTAGTTGCCTATGCATGGGGCGGTTTCGGTGCGGCCTTTGGACCTATTGTCATTCTGTCTCTTTTCTGGAACAGAATGACCAGAAATGGTGCCCTGGTGGGCATGATAATTGGTGCTTTGACTGTTATTGTCTGGAAAAATCTTACAGGCGGCTTTTTTGATCTCTATGAAATCCTGCCTGGATTCATCTTTTGTGCTCTGGCAGCAATTATTGTCAGCTTGATGGATAAAAAGCCGTCAGATGAAATCAATACGTTATTTGACTCTGTTTAGCTCCGGGCCCGGGAACTTATAACAAGGTCCCGAAACGATGCCTGCTTGTGCAAAGGGAGGAATCTCATACTCCTCCCTTTGCATCAAAAATGCCGTTGCTTAGAGGTTTCAGAAAGCTCTTTGAAAGTCCGCTCCCGGGATCTTCTTTCCTCTCAAAAGGGGCGGAAAGCGTATCCGGGAAAGTGAAATAATCAGCGAGCACCCGGGAAGCGGGCTTCTTGACATGACGGTGACAGGCCGGGCCTGCAGAGATACGGATTCATACTTGCCGGGAACCCATCCGTGTTTTCATCGCAACCGGTGACAACCGGTTGCAAAGCCCTTGGTTTGAAACCACCAATCGTTTACCCGAATCTTCCGTCGGAGCGTATTTTCGCCACCTCGTCCCGGCCCGCAGTCATCCAGCCGGAGGTACTGTTTTCCACCCGGTCGAAATTTTCAATATACGGTTTGATATCGATCAAGGGTGTGCCGTCCAGCACATCCACCCCCTCGATGGTAAGGATATTGTCTTCCACCGACAGAAGCCGGACAATGGATATGCCGATATGATTGGGCCGCAACGGCGACCGGGTGGCGTATACCCCCCTCTCGGCGGTGTCCATGAACGGCGTCACCGTCAGGCTCATCCGGCCGGCCTTGTGAAACAAATACAGCAGATAGATATGACTGAACCCGGACAGATCCTTCAATCCTTCCGAGTACGTTTTGACGACTTCCACGCTTCCCCTGGTGTCACCGGCCCCTGTGGGCTGGATCGGCATGTCCTCGATTCGTGTAAACGGGGAGCGGATAGTTCCGATGGTTTCCATGTGCGCCACTGGATTTTTTCCTTTTTCTTGTCAGTAAAAAGCCGCTGTTTGCAATTCAGATGCAAACCCTATATATTCTACTATTGTGGCAGAAAAGGTCAAGCCCTGCCTATTCAATGAATTATCCGGAGCTTTTAATGAAACTTGAAAACTGGCACGCACTTGTCAAAAACGCCGTAAACCGGTCCTCCCATCCCGTGCCGCCCGGTGATGCGTCTCTCAGGCCTGCCAGTGTAACCGCCCTGATTTCCGCCCTCGAAACCCCTCATCTTCTTTTCATTGAAAAAGCCGATAAAAAAGGATATCCGTGGCGGGGACAGATGGCGTTCCCGGGCGGTCACACGGAGCAGTCGGACAAGGACCGCCGGGAAACCGCCTTGCGGGAGCTTTGCGAAGAGATGGGGATCCGGCCGGAAAATGTGGATCTGATCGGTTCCATCGGCCATTTTCTCACCATCAACCACACGGAAATCAAAGCCTATGTCGGGATCTGGAACAGAAAAGACCGGATCACACCAGACCCTGATGAAATTTCCCGTGTCATTGAAATCCCGGTTCAGCACCTGTTGCATCTTCATGCGGAAAAAGGCTTTTGCCGGAGAACGGTGGGGATCGAAGAACTCACCTACCCGTACAGGGAACTTGTCATATGGGGAGTCACAGCCAAGATCATCCACCACTTAATGGAGATCATAACCGCCGAGCTCAATGAGTCTTCCTGCGTTTTGTGACCCGTATCACGATTTTAAGGAAAAGAAAAAAAGACAGGGCTGCCAGAAGCAGGGGAAGCCAGGTATATCCAAGGTACCCTTGGACCTGGATCGAAACCTTGACACCGACAGCGGAAAAAGCGGACACCACAAACGAAAGGACCGCAATGGTCCAGCAAACCGGGTCGGAATCATACCAGGGCGTGATCACTTTGCGGAAAAAAGGATGTTTTTCAAGTTTCATTGGTCTCTCTTATATTTTTTCATTCCCGGCACAGTTTTCTTATGGGACGCTGCGATAATTTTTTTTTGGATTAAAACTACAATATATAGATTTTTTTCTTGACACAGTTCTATATATTGTTTATTCATAAAATATACAGTATGAATCAGGCTCTGACAAAAACTACTATAAATCCATGCAGATTTCAAGGAGTACATTGATGTTTGATCAAATTACAAAGCGCGACGGCAGAATTGTTGAATTCGATTCCTCCAAAATCAGTGAGGCAATTGCCAAGGCCGGAGAAGCCACAGGGGAATTTAACGGCCGGGAGGCCCAAAAGATGACCCTGAAGGTGATCACCCTTGCAAGGGACCTGAAACTCGGACCGGTTCCCGAGGTGGAGGAAATACAGGACATCGTGGAAAGAGTGCTTCTGGATTCCCCGTTTTACAAAACCGCCAAGGCATACATTATCTACCGGGAACAGCACAACCAGCTGCGGAAAATAGCGGTCAAGGAAAACGTGGATCTCATGGACAGC
The DNA here is from genome assembly GCA_964346265.1 of uncultured Desulfobacterales bacterium. Classification (GTDB taxonomy): domain Bacteria; phylum Desulfobacterota; class Desulfobacteria; order Desulfobacterales; family Desulfobacteraceae; genus JAIPEK01. The sequence continues at coordinate 14,034 of CAYFVA010000002.1, read as the reverse complement.
TATCTCAGCCGGATGGACTGGAAAGTCAAGGAAAACAGCAACATGAGCTATTCCCTCCAGGGGCTGAACAACTTTATCTCCTCGGATATCACCGCTGAATACTGGCTCAACCGGATCTACCCCCCGGAAGTCCGGGACGCCCATTACGCAGGGGATATCCATATCCATGATTTAAGCCTTCTGTCCGTATACTGCGTGGGCTGGGATCTGCAGGACCTCCTTTTGGAAGGATTCAAAGGCGTGGCCGGGAAGGTGGAGAGTGCGCCGCCGAAACACTTCAGAAGCGCCTTGGGCCAGATCGTGAACTTCTTTTACACCCTCCAGGGAGAAGCGGCCGGCGCCCAGGCCATGTCCAATTTCGACACCCTGCTCGCCCCGTTCGTACGGGAAGACAACCTGACCCGCAAAGAGGTCAAACAAGCGCTCCAGGAATTTGTGTTCAATATCAACATCCCCACCAGAGTCGGGTTCCAGACGCCGTTCACCAACATTACCATGGACCTCAACGTCCCCTCCATTTTAAAGGATTCGCCGGTGATCATCGGCGGGGAATACCGGCAGGAAACCTATGGCGGGTTCCAGCACGAAATGGACGTGATCAACGACGCGTTTGCAGAGGTCATGATGGAAGGGGATGCAAAAGGACGGGTCTTTACTTTTCCCATCCCCACCTACAACATCACCGAAGATTTTGACTGGGACAATCCCAACCTTGAGCATGTCTGGAAAATGACCGGGAAATACGGCACTCCATACTTTTCCAACTTTGTGAACTCGGACATGTCACCGGAAGACGCCCGGTCCATGTGCTGCCGGCTGAGATTAGACAACCGGGAGCTGAAGAAACGGGGCGGCGGTCTTTTCGGTGCAAACCCGCTTACCGGCTCCATCGGGGTGGTCACGCTGAACCTGCCGAGAATCGGGTACCTCTCAACCGATGAAAACGATTTCATGGAACGGCTGGACGAGCTGATCCATACCGCTGCCGACTCCCTTGTCATCAAGCGGAAAATTCTGGAAAGATTCACAGAAGGAGAACTCTATCCGTACTCCATGTTCTACCTGAGAAAAGTGAAAGAGAGCTCCGGATACTATTGGAAAAACCATTTTTCCACCATCGGCCTTCTGGGAATGAACGAAGCCTGCCTGAACTTCCTGGGAGAGGACATCGGAACCGACACCGCACAGGCCTTCTCGATCAAGGTCATGGACCATATCCGGGAAAAAATGGAGGCTATCCAGGAAGAGACCGGAGAAATATTCAACCTGGAAGCGACCCCGGCCGAAGGGACCACCTACCGGTTCGCCATGATGGACAAGGGAAAATACGCCGATATCATCTGCGCCAACGAGTCTGCATACCGCGAGGGCAAAGATCCCTTCTACACAAACTCCACTCACCTGCCGGTGAACTACACCGACGATGTGTTCGAGGCCCTTGATCTGCAGGACAATCTTCAGACCCGGTACACAGGGGGAACCGTGCTGCACCTCTTCACCGGGGAAGAAATCGGGGAAGTGGAAACGGTAAAAAACATGGTCAAAAAAGTGGCCAACAACTACAAACTGCCCTACTTCACACTGACCCCGACCTTCAGTGTCTGCCCCTCCCACGGATACATATCCGGAGAGCACTACACCTGTGAAAAGTGCGGCGGGGAAACCGAAGTATACTCCAGGGTCGTGGGATACCTGCGGCCGGTCAAGCAGTGGAACAACGGCAAGCAGACCGAGTTTGAAATGCGCAAAACCTTCAAGGTGGCCTGATCATCGAAACGGAACTTGCAATAGGCGGCCTGACCAAAAACTCCTTTATTGACTACCCGGGAAGAATATCCTGCGTGGTGTTCACATCCGGGTGCAACTTCCGGTGTCCCTTCTGCCACAATCCGGGTCTGGTTCAGCCCCCGCCCCGCAACCGGGGCGGGGAAGTTTCCGAAGAGGAGATTTCGGCCTTTCTGGAAAAACGAAAGGGGATGCTTGAAGCCGTGGTGATCTCGGGTGGAGAGCCGTGTCTTCAACCCGGACTCGTTCGATTCTGCAAGAACGCCAAGTCCATGGGATACGCCGTCAAGATCGACACCAACGGCAGTTTTCCCGATGTGGTGGAAAATCTTCTGTCAAAAGGCCTTGCCGATTATGTGGCCATGGATATAAAAAGCGGGCCGGGCCTGTATACAGAAGCAGCCGGGAAAGAAGTTTCCCTTTCCGCCGTAAAAAAGAGCATCCGGCTTCTCATGGAAAAGGCGCCGGCTTACGAATTCCGTACCACATGCGTCAGACCCTTCCTAAGCGAGGACATCATGCATGAAATCGGGACCATGATCAGGGAAGCGGATCATTATATTCTCCAGCAGTGCAGCCGGAATGTAACGGTACTGGACCCTTCGTTTTTAGAAGATGAAACCCGTTTTTTTACGGACGCGGAAATGGTTCGATTAAGAGACATCGCAGCGAGGTATGTACAAAAATGCACGATTCGATAAAGGATGTGTATGGAACTGAATCTGATTGAAGCAAGGATCAATCTCAACGCTATTGCGCACAACGTAAAGCAGCTCAAAGACCTCACAAAAAAGGGCACGCGGTTCATGGCCGTGGTCAAGGCGGATGGGTACGGGCACGGTGCCGTACCCGTGGCGCGCAGATCCCTCGACGCAGGGGCGGACCGTCTCGGAGTGGCCCGGCTGGAAGAGGCTGTTGAACTGAGACTTGCGGAAATATCCGCCCCGATCCTGGTATTCGGGTATGTTCCCGCCCAGGCAGTAAATCTTCTGGCGGACAACAATCTTACTGCAACGGTGTACGGAAAGCAGTCCGCAAAAGAACTGTCGGATGCTGCCGTGGAAAATGGTGTCATCGTCCGGGCCCACCTGAAGGTGGACACCGGTATGGGCAGGGTCGGCCTTTTGACGCCCGGGTTGCGGCCGGCGGGAGATGAACAGGAGGCTGCCGCTGAAGAGGTCCGTGATATCCGCGAACTTCCGGGTCTCGACATGGAAGGCATCTACACCCATTTTGCAGCGGCGGACAGCAGGGACAAAACCTACACCCGGTCCCAGCTGGACCATTTCCACCGGTTTCTGGAAGAGCTGGATGCAAAGCACATCAGATTCGACTGCGTACATGCGGCCAACAGTGCCGGTATCATTGACGTGCCTGACTCCCATTTCGACATGGTCCGGGCCGGCATCTCTCTTTACGGTCTCTATCCCTCGCCGGAAGTAGATCACTCAACGGCTGAACTGAAACCCGCAATGGAGATTGCCGCCGCCATCACCTCGGTGCGCCGTGTGCCCAAAGGTTTCCGGGTCAGTTACGGCATGACCTATACCACTTTCTCTCAAACCTGTCTTGCTTCTGTTCCGGCGGGATATGCGGACGGGTTTTCCCGGCACAATTCCTCCAACGGATTCATGCTGGTCAAGGGACACAGAGTCCCCATCGCCGGCCGGGTCTGCATGGACCAGACCATGATTGATCTGGGAGATATGGAAAACGTATCCCCGGGCGACGAGGTGATGCTCATGGGAAAACAGGGAAATGAAGAAATCACGGCCGATGAAATCGCCCACCGGATCGGCACCATCAATTACGAGGTGGTGTCGGCACTCACCGATCGTGTTCCAAGGGTATATTTGCAAGAGACTTGAAACTTGAAACAAGAGACAAGAAAAAAGACGTGTCCTGTCTCTTGTACCATCATTCGGTTTCCGAGAACTCGTCCTTATCCGGATACAGCATTTCCCCGGATCGGGACAGGTCATACCCGCTGAGTTTTTCCGCCGCCCGCAGGAATCCGTCTTCTTTCATCAGCCCTAAAAAGAGCTGAATCCCCTTGTCGAAAAACCGATCCTTGGAGATCAACAGATCAAAACGCTCACGGCATACACTGATAAAATCAAGTCCGAGCATCGCCGCCACCGGTTTAATGCAGAAGGCGGCATCCGCCCTGCCGGACAACACCTCGAAACCGGCATCCAGATGTTTCGGCACCACATTTTCATACCCCTTGATCCGGGCCGGTTCAATACCCGCTTTTTTCAGCTCCCTGTCAAAAAGCTTTCTCGTTCCTGTGGAAAGCCCCCTGTTGGCAAACGCGGCCCTGCCGTCGGCCAGATCTTCCACCGACCGTATGTTCAATGGATTGCCCTTTGCCGTCACAATGCCCTGCTCCCTCTTACACAAGTTTACCACCGCAGGCATCTGATTCATCTCTTCGGATATGAACGGAAAGTTGTATTCGCTGTCCTCCGAGACCAGGTGGCTGGAGGCAATGTGGCAGCGGTTCTGTTTCAACGCCATAATCCCGCCCATGCTTCCGGCAAAACCAAACATGGCCAGGTGGTTTTCAAACCGGTCGTTATACATGCTGACCATCTGATCCAGCAGCAGATCATTGCTGCCGCAGATCAGCACCAGTCCGTGCCAGGGAGGAAGCTGCCGCATGGCATCGGGGTAGTTCACCGTCCCGGCCTCCACCCACTGCCTGACCAGATCCAGGGGAAAAAGCCACTTCCCGGTGACCTTGGTGGCAGGCAGTCCCTTTTCGTTGATCAGGGTATACACCATCTTCTCGTTGATTTTAAGAAACCGGGCCACCTCTCTGGTGGACAGAAGTTCGGTCATATTTCCCTCCTTTCCAAATCGACTGATGTCCGTACGGTTGCCCGAACTTTCCTACAAACGGCACGATCCCGTCCTTCCGGGCCATTCAGTTCAAACATGCAATCCGGTCGGCGATTTCAGACACGATCCGATCGGGAGTAAGCCCGTTGCATTGGACCGTGATATCGGCATAGGTTTCATAAAGCGGAGTTCGTTCATGGTACAAACTTTCGATATCCTGGCCCGGCATACGGACCACTCCACGGGTGTCCAAAGAAGAAATTCTCTGTTTCAGTGCCTCCAGCCCCTGCTCGAGATACACGATCAATCCTGATTCAGCCGCGCGTTCCATGGCTTTTTCACTGTAGACGGCGCTGCCGCCGGTGGATACCACGCGCCCTTCCAGATCCGCACTGCACAAATAGGTTTCCTCTACCTTGAGAAACCCTTTCACCCCCACTTCGGATATAATCTCTTCAAGGGTTTTGTCCTCGCCCGTCTGGATAATGATATCCATATCCGCAAAATCCAGCCCCAGCCACTTGGCCAAAAGCACGCCCACGGTGCTTTTACCGGCGGCCGGCATGCCGATCAGCACGATATTTTCCGTTTGTTTCACCGCTTTCACCCTTTATCTGTATGGTTCCAAACTTGTTGTTCATGCTTTCATACCACAAATGAAAACGATTGACCACTGTTGCTTCTTCAAACTGGTTTTCAACCTGCAGGCGGTTGACTTTTTTTTTCTGCTGTGCATTAAAGGGGGTGACAGATGACGTTAACCTCAAATGCGGAGCAGAATCGATTCCATGAAAGCAAACATCCTCTCCATTGTCGGCAACTCCAATTCCGGAAAAACAACGCTTTTGGAAAAACTGATCAGAAACCTTAGGGACAAAGGATTCAAAGTGGGATGTGCCAAGCATGCGCATAAAGGATTCGAGATGGATAAGGAAGGCAAGGATTCCTGGCGGCTTCGAAAGGCCGGAGCGAACACCCTTCTGGTCGGTCCGTCGGATATCGCCCTTGTACGGGACAGAAGTGAAGCGATTATGGAAGATCTCGACCGCTGCCTCGGTGACATGGACCTGGTCCTTCTGGAAGGATTCAAAAGCCACCATTTCCCGAAAATCGAAATATTCCGAACTCAAAGCGGCCATACAGAGCCTTTGCACCTTTTGGACGGGACACTTGCCGGTTTTGTCACAGACTCGGGATACCGGCCGGATGTGCCTGTTTTCGGCATTGATGACATCGCCCCTCTCTGCCGGTTCATTGAAAAGGAATTTATCCGGAAAAATGGCGGTAAACAATTGTAATCAACTGAAAGACCGGTTTTCCGCCTATGCGGATACGTTTATCACCGAATCCGAAAATGCGGGGCCGTTCGTACTGAAAAAGGAACACACCTTCCGGGTCTGCCGCAACAGCAGGGAGATCGCCGAGACCATCGGCCTTTGCGGTAAAGATCTGCTGATGGCGGAAACGGCCGCCCTGTTTCATGATATCGGCCGTTTTCCGCAGTTTCTGGAGTACGGCACGTTTGTGGACGCCGTGTCCGCGAACCACGCCGCCCTGAGTTGCCGCGTGATCGATGAAAAGAAATTCCTTGACGGTTGGGACCCTGAGGAAAAAAAACGGATAAAGGATGCGGTGTTTTACCACAACATGTATGCACCGCCCGCCGGCATCGAAGAGGCCACCCTGCTTTTGACAGAACTTCTGCGGGATGCGGACAAGCTGGACATCCTGGATGTGATCACCCGCCGGTACCTTTCCGTTGACAAGGAAGCGGACAATTATATATATTTGTATCTCAAAGATGACGGAAACGTCTCCACAGACATTCTGGAGGATCTTTTTCAAAGACGCGCTGCGGACGGCTCAAACGTACAACGCCTCAACGACCTCAAACTTCTCCAGGCAAGCTGGATATTTGATCTGAACTTTGATGTATCCATTCAAAAAACCATTGCAAACGGGTACATGGAAAAAATCTTTTCCTCCATGCCCGAATCGGACGAGCTGAACCATGCCAAAACAATTATCGACTGGTATATTGCGGAAAAAACCGGCCGCCAATAGTCTGACGGTCGGACTCTTTATCATTCTCACCATTGTTTCCGCCGTTCGGGCAGAGGAACCAGGCGGAACGGACGGCCCGAAAAAACCGGAAAACCAGTGCATCACGTTGTTTGAAAACGGAGGCATCAACTGGAGCACCGGCCATATCCTTGCCACCGGGCGGGCGGGCCCGGAGAAAAACGGCGGAACCATCTCCCCGGAATCAATCCCAGGGGCTGCCAAGGCTGATGCCATCCGGAACCTTGTCAACATATTCAAAATCATAAAAATCAGTAAAAAAACGGTGCAGGAAAAACTGGCCGACGACAACGCAGTTATGGCCGGCATAGAAAAGACCGCATCAGACGCATCCGTAGCGCGGCAGTACTACACCTCCGACACCGCCATGGTGATCAAATTGAAAGCCCCGATCCGCGGCGGATTCCTTCAGCTGGTACTTCCGGATGAAATCCGGGAAATTCCCCGCGTCAAACAGATCGAGAAGGAAACAGAAGGCGGAAAAATCAAAAAAACGGTGGAGCACACCGGACTTGTGATTGACGCAAGAGATCTCGACTTCGAACCGGTTCTCAATCCGGCCGTTTTCAGTGAAAAAGGCGACCAGATTTACGGATCCCTGTTTATCAGCCGGGAATACGCCGTGCAGTTCGGGGTGGTCAAATACCTGTGTTCCATGGAAGAGGCGGTCTCGGACCAGCGGACCGGCCCCAACCCAATCGTCCTGAAAGGCTTGAGAAAAGGCCATGAAAACGACAACACGATCATTATCAAAAACGCGGACGCCCAGAAAGTGGAGAAAGCGTCGGAACGGCACACATTCCTTAAAAAATGCGCCGTGATTATTGTGCTGGATGATAAATCCTGTTATCGATCAGCCGGGTCCCGCCCACCCGTACCGCAAGTGCCACAAGAAGAGGACCCCTGATGGTCTCCACCGTTTCAAGGGTTTCCGCATCAGCCGGCTTCACATAATCGATTTGTGTCCCCGGATGTGACAGAATCAGCTGCTCCATTTCATGCGCAAGCCGGGACGCGTTCCTCTCTCCGCGGTCGATTATCTCTCCGGCCAGATCCAGGGACCGGGACAGACTCAGCGCGGATGTACGCTCCTTTTCTGTCAGGTAGGTATTTCGGGAACTCATGGCAAGGCCGTCCGCCTCCCGGACAATCGGAGCCCCGTCGATGGTGATGTCAAAATTCAAATCTTTCACCATCCGGCGGATGACCAAAAGCTGCTGGTAATCCTTTCTGCCGAACACCGCCCGGTCCGGCTTCACAATATGAAAAAGCTTGGTCACCACCGTGGCGACACCCTTGAAATGATCCGGTCTCGACACGCCGCAAAGGTGCTCCGGGATTCTTGTCAATTCCACATAAGTCTGGAAACCGGAAGGATACATTTGTTCTGCGGAAGGCAGGAACACGGCATCCACGCCTTCGGATGCAGCAAGGGATTTGTCTTTTTCCAGATCCACCGGGTATGCGTCAAGGTCCTCGTTTTCCCCGAACTGGGCGGGATTGACGAAAATGCTTACCACAACCCGGTCACAAAGCTTTCTCCCTTCTCTCATCAAAGACAGGTGCCCTTCATGGAAAAAGCCCATGGTGGGGACCAGGCAGACGGTTTCATTTACTTTCCGGGCCGTTTGGACCCAATTCCTGATTCCGGGGATGGTGCTGAAAACTTCCAATTGTCAAAAACGCTCCTTTGCATCGAGTGGACATCCACTGTCAAGGCAATCCGATGAAATTTCATATGAACGTTCGTGCCGAGTCACCGCACCAGCCGATCCGGTACACCCTTCCGCTGAGTCTCTCAGCCCCTCCGGGGCTGGTTTAAGGAAAATGCCGGAACCGGCCGCCGTCCATTATTTCATGCGATTGTCCTGCATCAGCCATTGACTTCTCATTAAAACCCATATATTGATTTGACACAAGACAAAAGTCATTTAAAACTTTACAGGATGTAATGAAAATGAACGATTGGTTCCCCACAAGAGAAGATGCGTTTGACCTTTTACAACGGTACAACAAAAACGACAGCCTGATCCGCCACGCCCTTTCCGTGGAAGCGGTGATGGCCCACTTTTCCGTAAAGTTTGACGGGAATGCGGAAAAATGGCGGGTCATTGGTCTGGTCCATGATCTTGACTATGAAATGTACCCGGACCAGCACTGCGCCAAGACCAAAGAGATTCTGGAGAGCGAGGGCTGGCCGCAGGAGTACATCCGGGCCGTTATCAGCCATGGATGGGAGATCTGCACCGATGTCAAACCGGAAACCTCCCTTGAAAAAACCCTGTTTGCCACGGATGAACTCACCGGTCTGATCGCAAGCACCGCCCTTGTGAGACCCTCCAAAAGCATACTTGACCTCAAGGCCAAGTCCGTGAAAAAGAAATGGAAGGACAAAAGTTTTGCAGCAGGCGTGGACCGGGCCATTATTGAAAAAGGAGCCGCCATGCTGGAAATGGAGCTTGCCGACCTGATCACTGAAACCATCGCCGGCATGAAACCGGTGGCGGAACAGATCGGCCTGAAAGGCAACCTGTGAGCCCTGTCAATCTTATGACGCCTTCCCTGTAATTTTTTCCGGGCCGAACCGGCCCCATCTGTACATTTTTTTCACAACCCTTTGTTTTTAAAGAATATATAAATTTATTGGCTCCAATGGCATCCAAATTGCATCATTTGCTTTGTAAAAGAGAATGACAAGCAATCCAAAGGAGCGGTATACAGATGAAGACAATCGACCGGTTTCAGAAAAAAATGACGGCAGCGTTTTCCATGCTCTTCGGCTCGGCGGCCAGGGACGCCGACCATAGAAGGCTGGCACGGTATATCGTATCCCTGAACCAGAAGGAATCTCAGCAGGAAATCATCAATGAACTGGCCCGATGCCTGAAAAATATTCTGAATTACCGGCTTTTCGGTTTTGCCGTCAAAAAAGGGGAAACCACCGATGTCTGGCTGGACCCCCGGATGTACAAGAACTCGCTGGAAGAGATCATCAGAAAAGATTTTGACCTTAAGAACCGCTTTCAAATCAACTACCTCAACCACCGGATCGATCCGGATGATTCAGCAGGCAAAAAATTCAGCATGGAAAATCTTACCACCTATACACTGAGCAGCGAAGATTACCAGGCAAAGATTTACATGCTCGCAGCCGAACGTACTATGGACCAACACGGAGATATGGTTCAGATGATCCTTCAAACCACCCAGGTGGCCCTTTCCAAGCAGATCAACATCGAAAGGCTAACGGACGCGGCCATCATCGATCCGCTCACCAGCTGCTACAACCGGCGGGAGCTCGAGAACCAGCTGCAAAAGAACATGGCCCACGCAGCCCGGCACAACAACAGCCTGTCTGTTCTCATGTTCGATCTTGACCACTTCAAGGATATCAACGACCGGTACGGTCATCAGGCGGGAGACCGGGTGCTCATGGAAGTCGCCTCCACCGTGCGTCAGAATATCCGGCAGGGAGACATCCTGGCAAGATACGGGGGAGAGGAATTCATCGCCATCCTTCCGGGCACGGATCAGCAAAAGGCAAAAGAGCTGGCGGAACGGCTCAGGGAAAAAATATCCCGCCTTGAGATCAAAGACAAAGACCGGTTTATCTGTGTAACCGCAAGCTTCGGTGTGGCACACATGCAGCCGGATTCCACCATGGACGGCCTTGTAGCCCAGGCAGACGTCATGCTGTACAAAGCAAAGAAAAACGGACGCAACACCATAATGCCGGGCCTGATCAAAATTTGTTCCCCCAAGGCCTCCGGAATGAAGGACGGCACATGCATATAGCTTTCAGCGCTTGAGCCGTCCCGGTAAAATTTCATTCCTTGATTTTTTCCCATCCGTACCGTACTATTGAGTGGACTGATACAGATTTCGGGTCATTCACACACCCGTTCCCGATGTTTTAAAAGGCAGGGTCCGCCATGGAACCTTTACACACATTCGCTGATGAGCTCGTTTCCCCTATCGGACGATTATCTCCGGAAGACGAGGCTGCACAGAAAGATGGCCTCTCGGTCTCTTCAAAGACCGAAGCCATTGCTCAAAACCGCAGCGCCGGCACCTTACCCCGTGTCACCGGGGCATTCAGTTCCTATGTCAAAAAAATGGCGGCCGGAGAGATCTCCGGGACCGCTCCGCCCGAAGAAGCCGTTATTCCGATCAAGGCCCTTGTCCGGCACCTGGAGAATGAAAAAGAATTTACATACGATATCTCCGATGTCAGGCAGACGCTGGTGACCTCTCCTGCAAAGGCGTATGCACGGCCTGATTCTTCCGGAACTCCCGGTGCTCAAACAGTTCAAACAAACCGGAGCCAGGAGAATACGGAAAAGAACCTGAAAAAGGACTGCTATACAGTTGAATCCAAAGGAAAAATGGTCAGGGGCCGGGACGGTCTGATTTCCCTGATCCGGCTGGAACAAATCTGTGATATTGACGCCTTTTCTTGTGATCCAAGGGAGAGTCTGGTGCTCGTGGTGGAATCCAGGGAGAAAAAAAAGGGGGATCCTTGTGGATGAACTCCTCTGCAAAGAGGAATTCGTGATCAAGAGCCCGGGGGCGAACCTGGAAAATATCCCCGGCTTTTCCGGCGGCGCCATTCCCGGAGACGGAAAAGTCGGTTTGATACTGGATATCCAGAGCATATTCGGCCTGGCAGCAGGATAACGGCGGAAAAAAGGAAAAACAGTATTGCGCAGAATCGTGGGTGTGGCGGACATGCAGGTAAGTAACGAACCCGGAGAGGTCCTGGTCACCTATTCACTCGGCTCGTGCATCGGGATTGTGATATATGACGGGACCGCCCGTGTCGGCGGAATGCTCCACTATATGCTGCCGGATTCATTCATGGACAGGGAAAAGGCCGCAAAAAAGCCGTACATGTTTGCCGATACCGGTATCCCAAGACTTTTCAAGCACTCGTACCAGCTCGGGGCGAAAAAGAACCGGATTCGGGTCTATGTGGCAGGAGGCGCGGAGATACTCGACCAGAAAGGGTTTTTCAATATCGGCAAAAGAAACTATATGGCGCTGAAAAAAATTTTTTTCAAAAACAACGTCCTCATCGACAGCGAGAACGTGGGCGGCAACGTCAACCGCACGGTACGGCTCGACATCGGCACAGGCGACATCCATGTCAAAACCTCGGGATCAAAGGAAGTGAAAATATGAGTGCGACCCAGGAACTCATAAAAGAGATCAAAAACCTGAAGCCGTTTCCGGCCATTGTCTCCCAGCTTATCGAGATCGTGGACACTCCGGGCGCTTCCATGAAGGATATTGCCGGGGTCATCAAATACGATCCGGTCGTGACGGCCAATCTTTTAAAAACCTGCAATTCCGCCTATTTCGGGTTGAAAAATCCGGCCGAATCCGTGGAGGACGCCGTGTCCATGCTCGGTGTGGACCAGGTGGTCGAACTTGTGCTGCTGAAATCAGCGAACGGGCTTATGGGAAAAGAGAACATCGGGTATGAAGTCCGGGAAGACGCCATGTGGAAGTACGCGGTATCTTCGGCCATGATCGCTAAACAGATCGCCGCCCGGCTTGAAATCGGCAACCGGAACACCATTTTTACGGCCGCCCTTTTAAAGGATATCGGAAAAACCGTACTGGACCGGTTTATCGCTGACCGCTTCGACAAAATCAATTTTCTTGTGCAAAACCACAACCTGAGTTTCCAGGAGGCGGAAAAAAAGGTCGTGGGTGTGGATCATGCCGAGCTCGGCGGATCGATTGCAAAAATGTGGAAGTTCAGCCCAAAAATGGTGAAAATCATACGGCACCATCACCTGAACGACGAATCCATGAAAAAGGACCGGGAGGTGCTTGCGGTGTATCTTGCCGACTGCATCTGCATGATGATGGGATTCGCCGTGGGGGCGGACGGGCTCGCCTACCGGTTTCACCGGCATGCGGCACAGGAGCTCGGCCTGACCGCGGATGATATCTCGGATATGATTGCCGAATTCACCTTTCAAATGGAAGAAGTGGAAACCCTGTTACAAATGGTATGATCCAGTTGACAAACAACGAAAAAGGAAGGTTCTTATGCCCTTGACCATACTTCTGACGGATGATTCGTCTCCCATGCGGAAAGTTCTGAAAAAAACATTCAAAGCCGCCGGATACAGTGAATCCGAATTTCTTGAGGCGGCCGACGGAAAACAAGGCCTTGAAACACTCAGAAACCAACCGGTGGACATTGTGATCACCGACTACACCATGCCGGAAATGGACGGCCTGGAGATGATCCGGTCCATGAAAAAAGATTCTGCTTTGGCACATATCCCGGTGGTGGTGGTGACCACGGAAGGAAGCAGTGAAATCATAGACAAATTCATGGAACAGGGGGCAAACGGGTACATCAAAAAGCCGTTCACCCCGGAGCAGGTACGGGACCTTCTGGTACAAATTCTTGGAGAATCCGATTATGATGCAGAATCTGATGGAACAGACAGCGACCTCGACTTCTGAAGTCATGGAAACCATGTTTTTCCTGCCGGTGGAGCAAAACCCGGGGATATCAATCGAGGAATCCGGGCTGTGCGGTCCGGAGGAAGTCCGGGCGGCCGGTATCTCTTTTTCCGGAGCCGTGTCCGGCCGAATCCGCATTTTCATCCCAAAGACCCTTCTTCGCATGATGGCCGGGAACTTTATGGGACTCAACACCGAAGAGGTTTCAACAGAAGATACCGCCGGCACCCTCACCGAAACGTTGAACATGATCGCCGGGAATGCGCTCAGAAAAATCGACGACCGGGCCTCCTCCCATCTGGGCCTTCCCGAACCCATTGACCCGCTTGAGTTGCGGAAAGCCGAGGCCCCTGTCATATTCGAGACCATCGGCGGCCGGCTTGCCATCAACGCCGAGCTTTGGCAGACTGTTGGCTCCGCTAAAAAGGGGGAATCCTGACATGAGCATCCGGGTGATTGTGGTGGATGATTCGGCCATCGTCCGAAAAGTCCTTTCCAAAGAGCTTTCCTCTCAAAAGGATATCGAGGTGGTGGCAACGGCACCGGATCCGTATGTGGCAAGGGATAAAATCCTTCAGCTGGAACCGGACGTGATCACGCTTGACATTGAAATGCCGCGCATGGACGGTATCACGTTTTTAAAAAAACTCATGAAGCACAAGCCCATGCCCGTGGTCATTGTCAGTTCGTTGACACCCAAAGGCAGCGACCTTGCCCTTGAAGCCATAGAGGCCGGCGCCCTCGAGGTGGTCTCCAAACCGAGTGCTGCTTATTCCGTGGGGGACATGGGAGAAATCCTGGCGGAAAAGATCAGGGGAGCGGCAAAGGCGAATATGT
>CAYFVA010000001.1:47704-51462 GCA_964346265.1 uncultured Desulfobacterales bacterium | reverse complement strand
CGGCGATCAGGTTCAAAAGCGTGGTTTTCCCGCACCCGGACTCACCGAGAACAATGACAAAATCCCCTTTGTCGATGGAGAAGGTGATATCACTGAGAACCGTGTGCTCCGTCCGATCCGGTTTCCTGTATGTTTTGGTCAACCCCTGGATATCTATCTTCACTATTTCAAGTCCTGGTTTTCCTGTTCACTGCACCAGCCGGTCTGGATAAAATCATCCGTTTTTCCGCTGCAATCGGCCATCCCCATTCGACTCGCCATATAACTCATGATCAGCCGGATGGTGTCGAAGTCCGGGGGAAAAAGCCGCGGGCTGAAAATTTCCTCTCTTCTTTGCGTCACCGGACTGTCCGGTCCGAGTCTTTCCCCGAAAAACGCCTCCGTAAAATCCGAAAACTCGGTTTGCGAGCTTCGGGTAATTCTGCGGCCCCCCTCTTCCAGCAAGGCCACAAAAGATCTGACCGCACCCGGATATTCCTGAAGAAAGGTTTGGTCAAAAACCAGCACAGAGGACGGATGACAGGACCACAAAGATCTTGTATTCAAAACGAAACCGCCGACTCCTCTTTCCAGGGCGCGGCCGGCAAACGGCTCAGGCATTAGAAATCCGGCGATTTCCCCGTCCATGTCCTGTTCAGCCACCTCCATCATCAGATGGGGACTGATTTCCGCCATCCGCACTTCACCGCCGTCCCCGGTTCCTTTTCCCACCTTGAACCCGGCTTTGGTTAAAAACCGGTGCAACAGCATGGATTCCACAGACAAAAGAGAGGGAACCAGAACGGACTTTCCTGAAAACTTCTTCAAATCGCCGAATCCCGCCTTTCGGTTGTATAACAGCATTCCCCCTTCCCGGTTCACCAACAAAAGCAGTCGAATGTCCATGCCTTTTCCATAAAGATCAAACGCAGTGGGAAGAGGCAGGAGCGCTCCTTGGATTTCCCGGTCTGCCAGGGCTTGCTTTATCCGTTGAAACGAACGAAGGAAAATCGTTTCAAACCGAATCCCTTCCGAGTCCGTCAGACCCTGATCCACACCCCCCACAGCAAGATGGTCGGCTATTTTTATGCAACCGATTCTAACCGGTTCAAACGACTGGTGTGCCACCATTCCTCCCTGGTTGCGGTTAATCTAATCCTGCAGGAATTCAATATTTTTACCACAGGGACCGGCCATTGGCAACACGTATTGATTTTTCAACTTGATTAAAACGGAAATCTCGTATAAATTTGAATCAATTTTCGACTATGATCCTTGTGATATTATGGTATGGCAACACACGCAAAAGAACCCCAGGTCCGGGATTATCTACTGAAACCCGGCTACATTTACATCCCGGAACAATCCACCGCCATATCGGCTGTTCTGGGTTCGTCCGTTTCGGTAACCCTTTTTGACTGCAAGCTGAAAACCGGCGGCATGAATCATTTTCTGTACCCGGAAATCCGGGAAAAAGGCAGAACTACATCCCTTTACGGCAACGTGGCCGTGGTCACGCTGATCGACATGATGAAGGCGGAGGGTTCCCGCAAAAAAAACCTTCAGGCCCAGATCTTCGGCGGGGCCTTCAACAACGGGTATTCCGAACGGGACATCGGTGCGGACAATATTGCACAAGCAAGAAGAATATTGAAATCAAAAGGCATAACAGTGGTATCCGAAGACGTGGGAGGGATCATGGGAAGAAAAGTGATTTTCAACACCCATGATTCGGAAATTGCGGTTTTAAAGGTTCAAAAGCTGAGACAGTCCGACTGGTATCCATACGAAGGGGACCGGTAAAAGACTACAGTTTCCCGCCCCGCAATATCGCCACAATCAGCCAAAGCCCCATGACCGCCGCCGTGATAAAGCCCACGATGCCGATCAGGGACACCCCGAACACCACAGGCGGTGTGTTGGAGACCACAAGCTGACTGGACCCGAGTATAATTGCGGCGATGATGATGGCGAACGCAATCCGGTTGCTGGTCTGATCCTGGGTGGCCAGCATCTTTTCAAGGCCTGTTATCTTAATGTTCAAATCCATCCGGCCCTGTTTGGCAAGCCGGACAATCTCGAGAATGTCCCCTGGAAGAAGCTTTAAAAGCCGGAGCGAATCCTTGGCGATCTCGCCGGCCTCTTCTGCTATCCTTGAGGGCGAGTATCTTTTGATTTTCACTTCCCTTACATACGGGGCGGCATGGGAAATCATGTCAAAAGAGGGATCGAGATTTCTGGCGATGCCCTCCACCGCCACAAAAGCCTTGATCATAAGAAAGAGATCCGCCGGCAGCCTCACACCGTTTTTTGAACAGATTTCGAGAAAGGCGTTGACCATTTTGCCCACTTGTATATCCTTGAGGGACTTGGACAGGTACTTGGTGATAAACCCTGCAATCTCCCTTTCAAAATCGTCCATGTCCGGTTTTTCATCGTACTCGGTCACCTCGAGGAGAAGCCTTGCCGCAAGCCGGGTATTTCCGGAGGCCACTGCGTGCAGAAGATCAACAAACACCTCCCGGGTATTCTTGTTGACATACCCGGTCATGCCGTAATCCACCGGGCAGATGACATTTCCGGGCAGCACAAAGATATTGCCGGGGTGCGGGTCCGCATGGAAGAAACCGAATTCAAAAACCTGCTTCATGGTAAAATCCGCCCCCCGCTTGGTAATAATCTTCCGATTCATACCCGCCTGATCAATGGCGTCAACATCAGACACCTTGATCCCCTCCACATACTCCATGGTCAGTACTTTCTCGGAGGATTCGTCAATGTACACCTTTGGAATATGTACGGTACGGTCTTTACTGAACTGGTTTTCCATCCGTTCGATATTGGAGAGTTCGATGGTGAAATCAAGCTCTTTTTCAATGGTCTTGGCAAACTCCTCCACGATTTTCACCGGCCGGTGATAGGCGAGCTCCTCTATGTGGGTTTCCATGAGGGTCGCCAGGTGATGCATGATTTCCAGATCCACCTGCACGGTTTTCTTGATTCCCGGACGCTGAACCTTGACCGCCACATCCTTGCCCCCTTTGAGCGTGGCCTTGTGAACCTGGGCGATGGAGGCCGCTGCCAGGGATTCCTCCTCGATGGTCTCGAACACATCCTCGGGTTTTTTCCCCAACTCGGACACGATGGTGGTGACCACTTCCTCGTATTCAAAGGGCGGCACTTCATCCTGGAGCTTGGAAATCTCCTCGATCAGATACACCGGCACCAGGTCCGGACGGGAAGAAAGGATCTGGCCGAATTTAATAAACGTGGGACCGAGCTCTTCCAAACACATCCGGATCCGTTCACTGCCGGAATGCCGTTCGATCTTTTCCTTTCTCTCCCGGTTGATGAACTTCAGCCCCACCTCGATGTACTGATCGATTTTCAGAGCATCCACAATGTTGCCGAACCCGTATTTGAATATAATCCCGAGGATCTGCCGGTACCGCATTACGTTGCGGTAGGTTCTGCCGAAGCTTCCTATTTTTTTGATGCTGAGCATAAACCGCCGGGAATCATTCTTTCTTTTCGTCCATCATTTCCACCAGCCTGTCGATTCTCTTGTTAAGTTCTTCAATATCCGACCGGCCGGCAATGTCGAACTTTTTAAAAGCCTTCTCCACCTGTTTTTCGATCCTTTCATCGAGTTTTGAACGGGCATCATCATACTTTTCATTGAGCTCGTCAAAAAGTTTGTTGGCCTCTTCCTGGTTGAGCTTGGACTGGTCGGCAAGCTCCTTTGCAATACTTTCGATTTCGGATTTCGATCTCAGCGC
>CAYFVA010000001.1:30460-47604 GCA_964346265.1 uncultured Desulfobacterales bacterium | reverse complement strand
ACTGGTCGGCAAGCTCCTTTGCAATACTTTCGATTTCGGATTTCGATCTCAGCGCGAGACCTACACCGGACAAAAGACTCTTTCTGATATAACTCAGCATATTTCCTCCTTACACATTTCATTTGGATTGGTCAAAATTTCTGCCGCAGACGGAGTTTAACGCGAGCCAAACCCCGCTTCCGGCAGATCTTCCACCGACGTATCCGCCCCGAAAACCGCATCGATTTTGCCCATGGCACCCGGCAGCATTTTGTTGATGAAAAACGCGGCTGTTTTCCACTGGCCGGCATAAAAAGCCGCTTCCTTGTTTTTTTGGGCCTTTTCCATGACATCAGGCATTTCAAGGGTTCCCGTTTTTTTCAACAGTTTCGGCAACGCAACATGCGCCCGCCAGAGAAGCATCCAGGCAACACTCACATCCCCTGCGATCTCCAGGAACGGATGGGCAAAGGAAAAGGCGTTCATGACACCGCCGGCCTTGATTCTCTCTTTCAGATTTTCTGCCGTGGATTCCAGGCGGCTCACGGCCTCTCCCACCTTTTCCGCCAGATCGGCAATTTCCGCGTGCCCCCCGGCCTCTTCAACGGTTTTGCGCATGGCTTCCAGATACCAGGCAAACGCCTGTCCGCCATTCATGGAAAGTTTTCTTCCCAGTAGATCAGCCGCTTGTATGCCGTTGGTTCCCTCGTAAATCATAAAAATCCGGGAGTCTCTCATCAACTGTTCCACCGGGTATTCACTGATGTAGCCGTATCCCCCGTATACCTGGACTGCGTGGGAGCAGACCTCCAGGGACCGGTCCGTGACATAGCCTTTGACAATCGGGGTGAGCACTTCCACCAGTGCGCTGAACCGTTTTTTCTCGTCCGGGTCCTCCGTAGTACCGGCCTCGTCTATGCATCGGGCGTTGTAATAGAGCAGGCTTCTCATGCCTTCCACCATGGACTTCATGGTCAAAAGCTGGCGCCGCACATCCGGATGCTCTATAATCCGGACGCTTTGAGCTTCCTTATCCTTCCCTGCAAGGATATGACGGCCCTGGATCCGGTTTCTGGCATAATCCAGTGCGTACATGTAAGAGGCCGAGGCCACCGAAAGTCCCTGAAGTCCCACAAAAGCGCGGGCCTCGTTCATCATCTGGAACATTTCAGACATACCTTTGTTCTCTTTTCCCAGAAGCGTCCCGACGCACTCGCCTTTTTCCCCCAGGGCCAGCGTTGCGGTGGCATTCCCGTGGATGCCCATTTTTTCTTCTATGCCGGTGCACTCCACGTTGTTGAATTCACCGAGGGTGCCGTCCGGGTTCACCCGGTATTTGGGCACAAGGAATAACGATATACCCGCGGTACCGGCGGGCGCTCCGTCGATCCGTGCCAGAACCGGGTGCACGATATTCTCCACAAGGTCATTCTCCCCGCCGGAAATAAAAATCTTCGTGCCTTTGATATGATAGGTTCCGTCTCCTCTCGGTGTGGCCGTAGTGGTCAGGGCCCCCACGTCGGAACCGGCCTCGGATTCGGTCAAAAGCATGGTGCCGCCCCACCTGCCGGAGAACATGTTTTCCAGATACATGTCTTTCTGTTCCCCGGTACCGAAAGATTCCACCAACCTTGCCGCCCCGTGCGTCATTCCGCTGTACAGCATGAACGAAGGATTCGCCCCGACCATGTACTCCAGGGCCGCGGTCCCCACGGTCATGGGCATCCCCTGTCCGCCGTATTCAGGATTATCGGTCATGGCCAGCCATTCCCCCTCCCGGTAAAGATCCCAGGCCCTGTGAAACGATTCAGGCACTTTCACCCGTCCGTTTTCAAACACGCACCCCTGTTCATCCCCTGCCTTCTGGGTGGGCAGGATCTCCTTTACGGCCAGGTTTCTTGCCTCGGTAACAATCAGATCAACCGTCTTTTTGTTGAATTCGGAAAATTTGTCATGCTCGACTCTGCCGACCTGTTCGTGAAGCACAAAGTCAACGTCTCTCCTGTCTGCAATAAACTGCGCCATTAATAACTCCTCTTTATGTTGGATAGTGAGTCCAAATCCATGCAAAGCATCCCTGCGTGTATGAAGTTAAAGTGAATGCCGGATAAAGTCAATATGGAATATCGCAATTTTATTGTGGACTGATCCGTTTTTATGTGCTAATTGGAAAAAATGCGAATTCGATGTTGGGGCTCAAGAGGATCCATTCCCGTGTCCGGGCGGGAGTATCTCAAATACGGAGGCGATACCACCTGTATCGAGGTGGAGACCAAGACCGGTCATTCGATAGTCATCGATGCCGGAACAGGGATTCGTAGACTCGGAGAAACCCCTTATTTCAAGTCCGTAAAAGAATTTCACCTGCTGTTCACCCACAGCCACCTGGACCATGTCATCGGATTTAACTTTTTCACTCCGCTTTTTCTCAAAAACAGACGGATTATCATCCCGAACAACCGGTTCGGCCAAACCGACGTGCAGACCATGGTCAAAACCATCATGAAACCGCCGCTGTTCCCCATCACGCTGGAAGATGTCAAAGCGGATATCGAATTCACCGCCGAGATACAAAGCCCGCTTACCATTGGATCCGTCACCGTGGAAACCATTCCGATAAGCCACCCCGGGGGTGGTCTTGGATACAAGCTCATCGAGGACGAAAAAACCTTCGCCTTTATCACGGACAATGAACCGGGGTTTCCCCATCCGGGAGGAATGGCCTTCCAGGACTATACGGATTTTGCCGCAAATGCGGATATCCTGTTCCACGACGCCGAATTCACATCTCAAGAGTATCAGCCCCGGAAGGGGTGGGGACATTCGCCCATTCCCGAAGTAGTGCGGCTGGCGGTTGAAGCGAAAGTAGAACGGCTCGG
Source organism: uncultured Desulfobacterales bacterium (assembly GCA_964346265.1). Classification (GTDB taxonomy): domain Bacteria; phylum Desulfobacterota; class Desulfobacteria; order Desulfobacterales; family Desulfobacteraceae; genus JAIPEK01. The sequence continues at coordinate 44,746 of CAYFVA010000001.1, read as the reverse complement.
GTTCTTCCATATCAACCAGAAACGGGGGGATGCGGAAATGGACCGGCTGGTGGAGGAGGCCAAGGCCGACCTTCTTGCCCGGAACTCTTCCATCGAATGCTTTGCCGTTGCAGGCGGTATGGAAATTCACCTGTGATCCCGTCTTGAAATTGCCTTTGAAAGAAAAAATCAGAGCATGGTCCCGGAGCACCGGCCGAATCATTTTTTCCTGGAAAATGCTGGCCATGTTCGCCTTCGGGTTCGCTTCGGGTTTTCCCTTCTATGTTGTAAAAGATGTACTCAAGGCATGGATGACGGATGCCAATGTGGATCTCACCACCATCGGCATTTTTTCCGCCGTGACCATGCCCTATACCCTGAAATTTATCTGGTCTCCTCTCATGGACCGGTATGTTCCTCCGTTTTTCGGCCGCAGAAGAGGCTGGATCCTGATCGCCCAGATCGGTCTTTTGATTGCCATTTCCTTGATCGGGCAGTTCAGTCCGGACCGTTACCTCCTGTGGATCGGGGTTATCGCCGTGGCAATCGCCTTTTTCGGGGCCAGCCAGGACATCGCCCTGGATGCGTTCCGGCGGGAATATTTAACGGATGAGGAACTCGGGTTTGGCACCGGTGTCTGGATGAACGCCTGGCGGCTCGGGATGTATGTATCCGTGGGCATCGCCTTCTTTCTTGCCGATTCCGGTGTGGACTGGGACACCATTCATCTGGTGCTTGCCCTGATGATGCTGACCGGTATCGTCACCACGGTGCTGGTCTCGGAACCCGCCGTGAACGCACCGGCTCCGGGCAGTATGCGGGATGCTGTGATACTGCCGTTCCTTGAATTCTTTAAACGGGACGGAGCCCTGATTGTACTGGCTTTCATTTTGCTTTACAAAATCGGGGACAACATGGCAGGCGCCATGAATATCCCTTTCATTCTGACAATGGGATTCTCCAAAACCGAATACTTCGTCATCGTAAAAGGGATCGGTATGCTGGGTCTGTTCGGCGGGGTCCTCGTGGGCGGGGCTATCATGATCCGGCTCGGCATCGCCAAATCCCTGTGGACATTCGGAGTGCTGCAGGCGGTTTCAACGGCCGGTTTTGCTTTACTGATCCTCATCGACCACGATTCCGTGCTCTGGGCCAACCACCGGAACAACGTTCTAGGCCTGGTGGTGGGGTTCGAATTCTTTGCCACCGGCCTGGGACAGGCCGCCTATGCCACCTATATGGCCATCAAAACCAACAAGCAGTTCACGGCCACCCAGTATGCCCTCCTGACAAGTCTGATGGCGGTACCCGGCGCGGTGGCCGCCTCCCTGACCGGTTTCATGGCCGAACATCTGGGCTGGATCAATTTTTACATCATCTGCGCTCTTCTGGCGGCTCCCGGCCTTCTCCTCCTTTTAAAAATCGCACCGTGGGGGGCCACTAACAAGGAACTCGACGTCGAGCACCAGTAGGATAAAAAAAAGGGGGGCGCCTTGACGACACCCCCCTTTTTATACTTTGTCACGATTGAAACAATTTCAAATCAGGCGCAACTTACATGTTGGACCCTTCTGCATGGCTCTGCATCTTGATTTCAACCTTTTCGGTAAGTCCTTGATAATATTCACGGAGAATATCGAGAACCTCTTCACGGCCGAAATGATCCGGCACAGGTTGATTTTCGGAAAGCGCCTTTCTCAGTTTGGTACCGGACAGAACGACCCGGTCTTCTTTGGAATGCGGGCAGGTTTTCAAGGATGCCATGCCGTCGCACTTAAAGCAGTAAAAGGTCCAGTCGATCTTGAGAGGTCTGCATTTGAGTGCTTTGCCGTCTTCTTCAGGATACGGAATCTCTTCAAATACTTCCTGTGCCTCAAAGAGGGTGTAGAAATCGCCTACGCCTGCATGATCACGACCTACGATCATGTTGTTCACGCCGTAGTTCTGGCGGAACGTGGCATGAAGCAGTGCTTCTCTCGGTCCGGCATACCGCATGTCAAGGGGATATCCGCCCTGAACCACGTTTTCTTCCACAAAGTACCCTTTGACCAGCGTATCAATACATTTCAGTCTTACAGGTGCCGGAATGTCACCGGGTTTGAGGTTACCGATGAGAGAGTGGATCAGAACGCCGTCGCATACGTCAACGGCGATTTTGCACAGATGCTCGTGGGATCTGTGCATCGGGTTTCTCAGCTGTATGGCGGCCACGTTTTTCCAGCCTTTGTCATCAAAAATCTTTCTGGTTTCAGCCGGTGTAAGATAAACACCTTTGTACTTTTCCGGATAATCACCTTCGGAAAGAACTTTTACGGGCCCTGCCAGGCAGTATTCCTTTCTGGCCATGACCATTTTCACTCCGGGATGGTCTTCCATGGCAAGCTCCATGAACTTGTCATCGGCAGATTCTTCTCCTCTGCCCTTGTAGACCATGTCTGCTTCCCACTTTTTGTCCTCGTCGCTCATCTCATACTTCTGCTCGACCTTCATGGTGGCGTAGATCTCCCCTTCTCTTTGAAGGGTGATTTCATCGCCTTCATTGATCTGGGCCGCGTCATCCCTGGACACGTCCATCATCACCGGTACGGGCCAGAAGGTACCATCGGCCAGAAGGTAATCCGAGCATACACTCTTCCAGTCTTCCCTGGTCATGAAACCGTCAAGGGGGCTGAATCCGCCGATTCCCAGCATGATCAGATCGCCTTTTACCTGGGAGCTGATTTCAACCTTTTTCAGACCTTCCGCTTTTTTCTTTTCAGCGTCGAGTTCACTTCCTTCCAGTTTGCAGCATACAAGTCCTTTGCCCCCGTGGGGTGCAACTAATTGTGACATATGACCTACTCTCCTTCTTTTAATAGTAACCAAAATAAATGTTTACCCAAACATTTATACAAAATCTCATGCCAAGAATTCAATCAATCTTGTAAGATTTAAATAGGATTGATCGATTTGTCAAGAATTATTGTTCATTTATCTGCAATATTTTCCCGATTTCATCCATTCGTTCCACATGGTGGTCCGCCCGGAGCCCCGGGCTTGAAAATGCCCCAAATACGGTTCCCGCTCTCTCAGCCGCCAGCATGTCAAAACTTGAGTCGCCCACGAAAAGGATCTCTTTGGGTTTTATATCGAATCTTTTCATAATCTTTTCAAGCTGATCCGGCGCAGGCTTGGGGTTTTCCACGTCCGCAGCCGTCACCACGATATCAAACTCGGATGAAAGATTGTTATCCTCCAAGACCGTGGCCATTGTATCGGTCCGGTTCGTGGCCACACCGGTAATGTACCCCGCTGCCCGGAGCGCTGAAAGCAGCTCTCTCAAACCGGGGGCCATCCGCATATACGCAATGAATTTCCTGTACCCGATCTCTTTCATGCACCGGTATACGTCCTCCAGGTCCTTTTGTTCCGGAAACAGAAACTCAAGCGCCTGTTTCACCGTGTACATGTGGACCTTTTCAAATTGGTCATCCGAAAGACTCGGCTTGCCGAACTTTTCCAGCACTTCATTGTAGTACCGCCGGTTGGCGTCGGCCGTATCAAACAGGACCCCGTCACAGTCGAATATGACAGCTTTACGCACCCCGGCTTGCATATTTTTATTCATAGGTTGTCAGAATCCATTTTCGATTATTGCCTGCCAAGGCAGCAAGTGAAAATAAGTTGTGCATATTGCGCCGAATTTTTATTTGTTTTCAAGGCGGGACAAGGTGCGCATAACGAGCTATGTAAACCTTGTTCCAACGAAGAAAACAGATAAAAAGGCAAGCAAGATGTGTACGTTGTTTTCACTTGATGCCTACTCCTGTATGTTCCCGAATACCCGGATTTTCAGCTCCGGCTTGAGGTCGCTGTCCGTTTTCAGGGTGATGACATCATAATAACGCCCCGCCTGACGCGCCTTGTTTCGGATGGAGATCTTCCATGCAGACGCCACCGGATCGTCCTTCAAAAAATCCACATCCAGATTCTCCCCCTTTTTTACCGTACCGGAAAGAATCCGGAACCCGAATTTCTCCACCGGCTTGACCGTCACCACTTCCACGATCTTTTCTCCGACTTTTCCGTCCAGGTGCACGGCTTGTTCAGACACATCAAAAAGGTTTTGCACAAAACCTTTTACATGCAGGCGGAATGTTTGAGCATCCGGATCGTCCGTTCGAACCAGCACGGTTTTCAAAAGTGTCTTGCCCCCGTACCCTTCGGTATCGACTTTGATTGTAATTCTGCCCTCCCCGTCCCGGGGAATGGTTCTGTCATACGAGACAGCGGTGCACCCTCAGCCGGCATGGATTTTGTGTATGTGAAGCGGGGCATCACCGGTATTTTGGATTACATACGAATGCTCGATTTGTGTTCCTTCCGGAACCGGATCGAACTCGTACGTGGATCCGTCCAATTTTACAGAAGGCTCGGCATGCAAAAGCAGGGGGAAAAGAAAAAGCATTCCCGCAATCACGGCCGCCGGTATCAGTCGTTTTGTTCTTTTCATATTGACTCCGTTCCAATCATGATTTTCCACCGGTTCTTCCTCTTTGTTGTTCCGTATCTATCGTTTTTTGCAGGAAAATACAAGTCACTATTTCAACGACCAAGGGTCGGGTGTACCAAAAAGACCTTTGTTGACCAGAGTCACCAACTCCGTATTCCCTTCGATTTCAACGTTCTCCGCATCCAATACAGGCACCGCCCCCATCAATGCATTGGTCAGTATGACGGCGTTGCTTTTTTTGATATCGTCCCAGCACATCTTCTCTCTGCAGACCTTATATCCGGCCTGTTTCAAAATCTGCAAAGCCGCTTTCACCGTAACCCCGTCCAGCACATGGTCAGATACCGGGACGATCACTTCCCTGCCGCACAGAGTGATGATACTGCAGGTGTTGGTCTCGGACACCGTTCCGTCCGGATTGAAAACCACCGCCTCATCCGCGTTGTGTGCTTTTGCAAATCGGCCCGCCTGCTGGTAGTAGAGGTAGTTGAGGCTCTTATGATCGGCAAGGGGCGTTGTCCGGGGATACGGATACCTTACAAGGGAAAGCCCTGATTTGCCCAGCACTGTCAAGCGGTGTACGTAGGAGCGGACAAAAACAGCGGCAAAACAGCGGTTCACAGATATATCATCTTCCTGTGCCAGGATAATCTTGACAGAGGCTGTCCCGGACTCAAGCCGGTTCTCGGCTACCACCCTGTAAATCACATCTTCCCAGGTGATATCCGGAGCATCGGTTCCAAAAAGCGCTCTCCATGAATTCTCCAGCCGGTTCACATGAGCGTCAAGTCTTACGATGGATCCGCTGTCCGCCCGGAGCGTTTCGAACAGCCCGGCTCCGTACTGGAAACCGGGAGAAGCTGCACTCACAGCAGCCTGATCCGCAGACACGATCCGACCGTTCACCCAGGCTTTCGCCGTATCCCTGCCATGGCCGGTTGCCCGCTTTGAAAGCGTTTCCATAATGGTTTTCCCTTTGTCAAGGGTTTCCTGGTACTCCTTGGCAGGATTTGAATCAAACACAATCCCGCCGCCCACGGAAAAGGTCAGACGGTTGTTGAATACGGTTGCCGTCCGTATGGCAATGGACAGGTCCATTGTATCATGGAAGCTCACATATCCGATGGAACCGGTGTACACATGGCGGTTGACCGGCTCGAGCTCATCGATGATCTCCATGGACCGGATTTTCGGACATCCGGTGATGGATCCACCGGGAAAAGCTGCTTTCAGCAAGTCCACAGACCCTTTATCCTCCATGAGCTCGCCTTCCACAACGGACACAAGATGAAACACATTGTCATACGGTTCCAGCCGCTTGTGCTCGGCAACCCTGACACTCGAATGTCGGGCCGCCTTGGAAAGATCGTTCCGCATCAGATCCACGATCATGGTGAGCTCGGCATCGTCCTTAGGACTTGACAATAGTTGGTTTCCTCTGTTGCGGTCCTGTTCTGGTGTCGCTCCCCTTGCAATGGTTCCTTTTATGGGCCTTGTCTCGATTTTCTTTCCGTCTCGTTTGACAAACCGCTCAGGGGACGTGGAAATAATCTGGTGATCACCGGCATGGACAAACGCGAAAAAGGGGGCTGGATTGCTTTTGTACAAATCGGAAAACAGTGCATACGTATCCCCGGAAAAGGCGGTTTCAAAACGCTGGGAAAGATTGGCCTGATAGATGTCGCCTGCCTTCAGATAATCGATGACCTTTTCCACCGCAGCCATGTATTCGTCCCGTGTGAACGTGGAGGTAAAACCGGCCGAATCAATGAAAAAATCCCCTCTCGGACGGAGTTTCGCCCGCAGCCTCTCAAAAAATTCAGCCCGTGCGGAAGCGATGATGTCATCGGCAGGGCGGACATCCGACGGGTGTTTGAGATACGGCACTGCAAGGGTTGTCCCGCCGGTGGACCTGTCCTGGATCAGGATCTGTGAAGGGGCATAAAGGCACATATCCGGAAGAGCATGATCAAGACAGGTTCTGGGAAGGATTTCAATCCTGTCCTTGAGATCGTAGGCAAAATAGCCGAAAAGACCGGCGGATACAGGGAACTTCGAATCTTGTGCCTGCACCCTGAGCTTTTGAATCAGCTCATCCAGTACATCCAGAGGATTGTCGTGGATATCGGTTTGTTGTCCCCTGTGCCGGATCGACAGGGTATTTTTTTTGGAAAAAACCGTCAGCCAGGGATTGACAGCAAGCAGATGGTATCTGTCACAATCCGGATTCCCTCCGCTCAGCAGAACCACGGTACCGGTATCCTTCGAGAACCGGGCCGCCGTGTCTTCAAACGGCTCGTCAAGATCCACGGATTCGTAATATACAGACTCGATCTCCGGCAGACCGGAAAACACGGCCCTGTCTTCGATCATATTGACTCCCGGACCTTTCCGGATCGAATGCGCATCATGGGGTTCCGGTTCTAGGAAAAGAACGGATTGATTTTCTTTTCCCTGCCGATGGAAGTTTCCGGACCGTGACCGGTATACACCACCGTATCATCCGGAAGAGTGAAAACTTTATTTCTGATGCTGGAAATCAGTGTATCAAAACTGCCGCCGGGAAGATCGGTCCTGCCGATGGAACCGGCAAACAGCGTATCTCCTGCAAAAAGAAGGCCGTCCGCCTCGTCATACAGGCAGACCCCTCCCCTGGAGTGGCCCGGCGTATGAATGACCCGGAGCGTGGAATCACCGAATGTGATTTCATCCTTGTCCGAAAGATACCGGTCCGCACCCGGAGAATTGTCCGCTGAAAGACCGAACGCCCTGGCATGGCTGGACAGCTCCGAGAGCATGGGTTCATCCTCGGAGTGGATCAAAAGCTCGGCCCCGGTCACCTCTTTCAGTCTCTTGTTGGCGCCCACATGATCAAAGTGGCCATGGGTATTGATCAGATACTTCACCCGGAGTCCTTCTTCGGAAAGGGACATGAGCACTTTATCCGGCTCATCTCCCGGATCCACGACAACCGACTCTTTTGTACGCTCGCATCCGAGTATGTAGCAGTTCGCCATAATCGGGCCCAGCTCAAGCCTCTTGATAATCAAAACACACCTCCCTGGATCTCTTGTTCGCTTTCCTTTTGTATTCTCACCCGGTCCAGAACACCGTTGATGAACGGAGCGGATTCCCGGGTGCCGAACCGTTTTCCGATTTCCACAGCCTCATTAATGGTTACGCTGAAGGGAACATCCGGGCATTTCAAAAACTCAAAAACCGCAACACGCATGATATTCCGATCCACGGCCGGCATTCTGGCCACTTTCCAGTTTTTGGAACAGGTATTGATCAGCCGATCGATATCCGTTTGATGCTCTTTCACCCCTTTCACCAGTATCCGGAAAAACGGAACGGCATCATCGTCCATCATATCATTAAAATTCTCGCAAAAAAGAGGGAAAAGCGTTTCCGGATCTTCTTCATCATAATCAAAGTAGAACAGCGCCTTGAGCGCAAGCTCTCTGGATTTTCTCCTGCTTCCCATTACCCGGCATTCCCGCCTTCCATAAGATCGGACAGGTTGGCCATTTCCACGGCGGAGAGCGCCGAGTCAAACCCTTTGTTTCCGGCCTTGGTGCCGGCGCGTTCAATGGCCTGTTCAATGGTTTCCGTGGTCAGAATTCCGAATATCACCGGAAGGCCGGTTTCAAGACTCACCGCTGCAATCCCTTTGGAGACTTCGGCGCACACATAGTCGTAATGGCTTGTTGCCCCCCGTATGACCGCCCCGAGACAAATCACGGCGTCATAGCGGCTGGACCGGGCCATCTTCTGTGCGGCGAGCGGGATTTCAAAGGATCCGGGCACTTTCAGCACCGTAATGTCTTCATCAAGGGCTCCGCTTCGGGTCAATGCGTCCAGAGCACCGCTCACAAGCTTTTCCGTAATAAAATCATTGAACCGTCCCGCAACGATTCCAAATTTCTTTCCTTCGGCTCTCAAACCGGCTTCAATAATCTCAGGCATAGTCATATCCTTGTTGTTCGAGTTCCATGGATCTGCTCATATCCCATCAGCAGATTTTCAACGTATGTCCCATTTTCAGCTGCTTGCACTCAAGGTATCCCTTATTATACTCATTGGGCTCGATTTCGATGGGCACCTGCTCTTCAATGCTGAGGCCATACCCTTCGAGCCCGACCATCTTTTTGGGATTGTTGGTCATCAGCTTCATTTTTCTGACCCCCAGATCCACCAGTATCTGGGCCCCGACCCCGTATTCCCTCAAATCATCCTTGAATCCGAGCTTCAGGTTGGCTTCAACCGTATCGTACCCCTGGCACTGATACTCATAGGCCCTGAGCTTGTTGACAAGACCGATACCCCGGCCTTCCTGCCTCATATATACAATCACCCCGACACCCTCTTCATCGATCATCTCCATGGATTTGTGAAGCTGATCCGCACAGTCACAGCGCAGGGAACCGAAAATATCACCGGTCATACACTCCGAATGCACCCGCACCAGTGTCGGGGTTTCCGGATCGATTTCCCCTTTGACCATTGCAATGTGGGTTAAGTGGTCGATATCGTTCTCATAGGCGGTAATGGTAAAATCACCTCCGAATTTGGTCGGAATGGTGGTGGAGACGGCCTGGTTCACAAAGGTTTCGGTTCTCAGCCGGTACTCCACAAGATCGGCAATGGTACAGATACCGATGCCGTGTTGTTTTGAGAATTCCTCCAGGGAAGGCATTCTCGCCATCGTACCATCTTCGTCCATGATTTCACAGATGACGCCGGCCGGTTTCATCCCTGCGAGCCTGGCAAGATCCACGGATCCTTCGGTCTGTCCGATCCGCACCATAACCCCCCCGTCTTTTGCCCGCAGGGGAAACACATGGCCGGGTCTGACCAGATCGCCCGGCTCTGCATCATCCGCCATTGCCGCCTGGATAGTCGTGGCCCGGTCTGCAGCCGAGATGCCCGTGGTCACACCCTCCTTTGCCTCGATGGACACGGTGAACCCGGTCTCGAACTGGGACGTATTGTGATCCACCATCAGCGGCAGCTTGAGCTGATCCGCCCTCTGGCCCGTCATGGAAAGACAGATCAACCCCCTGCCGTATTTTGCCATGAAATTAATCGCCTCAGGGGTTACGGCTTCCGCCGCCATGGTCAAATCCCCTTCGTTTTCCCTGTCTTCATCATCTACCAGTATGACCATTTTTCCCTGTTTGATCTCGGATATGGCCTGCTCTATAGTTAAATGCGGCATTTAAAATGTCCCTTTTATAAAAATCCCTGTTTCCCCAGAAGATCCATGCTGATGTCGTTTCCGGCCTGTGCCGTTCCGGTGTTTTTCCCCCGGTCCTTCCGGAGAAACTTCTTTACATATTTGCCGATCATATCGGTTTCAATATTCACCGTATCCCCCGCACTCCGGTTTTCGATGGTGGTGATTCCGGCCGTATGCGGGATAATGCTGACTTCAAAACCATACTCCCCACATCTGTTCACAGTAAGACTGATTCCGTCGATTGCAACCGATCCTTTTTCAATAATTTCCCCGAGAATCATCCGGTCCGCTTCGATGGAAACAATCCAGGCATTGCCGGCCCGGTGTTTCGAAGCAACGGTCCCGGTACCGTCTATGTGGCCGGACACCAGATGACCGTCAATCCGGTCGGAGAGTTTCAGCGCCCGTTCCACGTTCACCCGGTTCCCGGCTGACGCAGTACGGAAGGTGGTACGGCTTACAGTTTCCGGTGCCACATCCACTTCAAACAGATGATTTTGAATTTTCACGGCTGTCAGACAGGCTCCGTTCACAGCAATGGAATCCCCGATCCCGGTTTCGGAAAGATCCAGAGACGTTTCCACGGCAAGAATCCGCCCTTCTCCGTTGGGCTCGATCCGGCGAATTTTGCCCATACCTTCGATTATACCGGTGAACAAGACTCCACCTCCGGCTTCATGCCTTTCCCATATCCCCGAATCAGCACATCATCGCCGAAACGGTTTACTGTCACATGTTCAAGATCCAGCGCCCTGTCCATGGTTTTGGCCCCCGAGCCTCTGCAGACCGGCACACCGTCATCTCCGCCCAGGACCTTCGGGGCTTTGAAAAACAATGCCTTGTTGACAATACCGTGTTGAAAAAAAGAAGCGATCACCCCGGCACCGCCTTCCACGAACAGACTGGTTATGCCCTTGTCACCGAGAATTTTCATCAGGCGTACGATATCGATCCGAGAGCTTCCGTCCCCGGAATCCAAAACCGATACGCCCGATTTCTCGAGCCGCTCTTTTTTTTCCGCAGAAACATATCGGCCGCCTGCCGTGGCAATCAGTGTCGACGCATCGGAAAGTTGATGCAGAAGGCGGGCATTTTCGTCAATGGACAGCCGGCTGTCCAGAATCACCCGAATCGGATCCTTCGTCCGCACTCCCTCTATCCGGGCGGTAAGGGACGGATTGTCCGCTTTAACGGTTCCCCCTCCCACAAGGATGGCGTCCGCCTCATGTCTCAGCCGGTGTACATACCGGCGGGATTGTTCATTGGTGATCCATTTGGAATCCCCTGTGGCTGTGGCAATCCGGCCGTCCAGGGTAGAGGCGCATTTTACCGTTACAAACGGGGTTCGGGTCCTGGTATACCATATGAATTCCTCTATCAGCTCACGGGTTCTCTCCTTGAGAACGCCCGTTGTCACCTCGATACCAGCGGCTTGCAAGGTTTCGACCCCGCCGCCGCACACGTCCGGGTTCGGATCCGGGCAGCCAATCACCACCCGCCTGATGCCCGCTTCAATGACCGCATGTGTGCAGGGGGGCGTCCGCCCCTGATGGTTGCACGGTTCCAGTGTCACATACAGTGTTGCGTTCTCCGCTCTTTTTCCGGCATCCTGTAACGCCATTACTTCGGCGTGATCAAGTCCGGCCGCCTTATGCCATCCGATTCCCACCACCCGGTTGTCTGCAACCACCACAGCCCCGACCGCGGGATTCGGGGATACGAACCCTCTGCCGTTTTCCCCCATGGCGGCGGCACGTTCCATGTATTGTTCATCAGTCGTTGTCATGGCCGGCCGGATGTTCGGTCTCATCCTGTTTCTGTTTTTTGTTGCCGGGAATGATGCTTTTCAGTTCCCGGATAAAATCATCCACATCCTTAAACTCCCTGTATACGGAGGCAAACCGCACATAGGCAACATCATCCAGTTTCTGAAGATGTCCCATGACTTTTTCTCCCACGATACGGGAGGAAACCTCTTTATAATTGGCTTCCCGCAGATCTTTTTCCACTTGTGAGACAACATTCTCCACCTGATCCACGCTGATGGCCCGTTTTTCACAAGCTTTTTTAACCCCCGTCAACACCTTGTCCCGACTGAATTCTTCCCTGCGGTTGTCTTTTTTGACAATCATGAACGGCACATCCTCTATCCGTTCATAGGTGGTAAACCGGCGTACGCATACCTGGCATTCCCGTCTTCTGCGGATCTCGAATTCATTTTTCCCGGGCCTTGAATCCATCACCCGGGTATTCATCCGGCTGCAGTACGGGCACTTCATATCATAGCCCCCCGGACGATTTCATTTCCACCAGCGCAACACCGGCCTGGTCAAACATCTCAAACGCCATTGGATCGTCGTATCCGTTGCGGTAATATACTTTTTCAATTCCTGCGTTGATGACCATTTTCGTACAGATGGAACAGGGAAGATTGGTACAGTACAGGATGGAACCTCTTACGGAAACCCCGTGGTAGGCGGCCTGGATAATCGCGTTCTGCTCGGCGTGAACCCCCCGGCACAATTCATGTTTTTCCCCGGAAGGAACATCAAGCTGCTCTCTGAGACATCCGGTCTCCCGGCAATGGCTGATTCCGGCCGGTGCCCCGTTATACCCCGTGCAGAGAATCCGCTTGTCCTTCACCAGCACAGCTCCTACTTTCCGCCTTATGCAGGTGGCACGGGTGGCCACGAGTTCGGTGATCCCCATGAAATATTCGTGCCATTGGGGCCTTGAATCAGGCATATTCATTGTCCGGTCGATTCAGCTTTCAAAAGTTCGTTTCACTCGATATATTCCGCATCGATACTGTCGATCCGGTCTGAATGGCGTCCGCCTTCAAACCCGGTCTCCAGCCATTCGCGAACGATCTCGTACGCCAGCATGTCCCCGATCACCCTTGCACCGAGTACGAGGATATTGGCGTTGTTGTGCTGCCTGCTCAAACGGGCGGAAAACAGGTCGCTGCAGAGTGCGGCCCTGACCCCGGTGAACCGGTTGGCCACCATGGACATACCGAGTCCCGTACCGCAGAGAAGAATGCCCCGGTCGAATTTTTTATCCGCCACCGCTTTTGCCGCCTTTTTTCCAAAATCCACGTAATTGACGGAATCCTCATTGTTTGTTCCGATGTCTTCCGCATCAATCCCCAGATCCGCCAGATGTTTTACGATCTTTTCTTTGAGTTCAAAGGCAGCATGGTCACTGCCGATTATCACGGTTTCCTTTGTTTCCATGATCCGACCTCTATATCACCCGGGAGTTCGCTTTTATATAATCGATGGCATCCTGAACGGTGACAAGCTTTTCAGCATCCTCATCATCAATATCGATATCAAAGACTTCCTCCATTGACATAACAAGCTCAACAACAGTCAGAGAGTCCGCGCCCAGATCTTCCACAAGTGAAGCCTCGGGTACGATGTCCTCCACATTGACATCATCCAGTTTCTCCGCGATCACCTTTTTCACTTTATCTTCCACAGACATAAGTCAGGGCAGCCTCCTCGATAGTTTATTCTTCATCTTCCTTCCCAACAATCTGCCTTCCGCGGTATTCACCACACTCGGGGCAAGCGGTGTGCGGGAGCTTGGACTCCTGACACTCGGGGCAAACGGATACTGTGGGCCGGGCCGCTTTCTGATGGGTCCGCCGTTTTCTGCCTCTGCTTTTTGAAATTTTCTGTTTTGGTAATGCCATATGTCGTCTCCTAAACCTTCACAGTAATAAAATATAATGTATCTTACAATTAAAATCAGTTCAAACATTATCATGTATCTTAATCCCCAAAAAAAGTCAAGATCAATCCAACATACTCAACTGACGTATGAAAATTTACGCTCTTTGAAATCAACAGCTTGATCACACGCACACCACACAAAATTTACATATGGGGATTGCCAAACAGGCGGATAAAAAAAACGCGGTTTTTAAAAATTCATGCTTCTTGATTCACCCATCCACAAGAGAGGCGCCGCTCGCAATTTATCGACCGGGCACGGGCAGGAAGAAGTGGAAGAGCTGTACCGGATACTATGGGCAGTGCCGGATATAACCGATTCGAACCAAGGATTCCGTGGGATACCGCCCGCCGGTGCTGCATAACCGCTGGAAATTCTTGCAGATGCAGGTGCAGCTGCAGGCGGAGTGAATCCTATTGAAGCGGGTGTCTACCGTTCTATTCTATTCCGCAAGGTCACGCCCTCTCCCGTATCCGGAAAAACGTCCGCCGGGCAGCTGTGCCGGCTGCTGCCATAGATCAGGACCCACCTATACCATTCCTTTGAACGCAAAAAATGAAAGCGAAATCATTCCCGCAGTCACAAGGCCGATGGACGTATCCTGGAGCGGCTTCGGCACCCGGGCAAGATCGACCCGCTCCCTGAGCCCGGCGAATATGATCAGGGCAAGCCCGAAACCGATTGCGTAAAACAGGGAGGAGGCCAGTGCCTCAAAAAACGTATACTCTTCCTTGATATTGATCAGGCAGACTCCCATGACGGCGCAGTTGGTGGTAATCAGAGGAAGGAACAACCCCAGCCCGGCATACAGCGCCGGGATACTCTTTTTCAA
>CAYFVA010000001.1:0-30360 GCA_964346265.1 uncultured Desulfobacterales bacterium | reverse complement strand
TCAGAGGAAGGAACAACCCCAGCCCGGCATACAGCGCCGGGATACTCTTTTTCAAGAACATCTCCACAAACTGGACCAGAGAGGCGATCACCAGAATGAAGGAAATCGTACGCAAATATTCGATATCAAGGGTTCTCAACAGATAATAGTTCATGATCCAGGTAATCAGGCCGGCCATCGTCATCACAAAAACAACCGCCATGGACATCCCCACTGCCGTCTCCATCTTTTTGGACGTTCCCAGGAACGGACAGTTGCCGAGGAACTGCGCAAGGAGAATGTTGTTAACAAAGATACAGCCTACGGCAAGTACAGCAAAGTCGCCCATTCTTATCTCCTTTTATTTCCTTTCTATCAGGTTCATGATGCAAAGCAGAAGCCCTAAGCCCACAAACGCCCCCGGGGCTTCCACCATGAATGTAAGCGGTTTGAAGTCGGGCCCGAACAGCTGTATCGGGGTTTCATAAAAGGTCAGAGTCCCGCTTCCGAGGACCTCCCGTACCGCACTCAGAACCATCAGCGACAGGGTAAAACCGATCCCCATCCCGAGACCGTCCGCCACTGCATAATGGGGAGGATTCTTACTGGCAAAGGCTTCCGATCTTCCGAGAACCAGGCAGTTGACCACGATCAGCGGTATGAATATGCCGAGCTTCAGAAAAAGCGGGTAAGTGAACGCCTGCATCAAAAGTTCCACAATGGTGACGAACGTGGCGATGATCACTATGTAGCAGGCAATACGGACCCGGGAGGGGATAAAATTTCTGAAACAGGATACGAAAAAATTCGAGAAGATGAGAACGAAGGTCGTGGCGAGTCCCATGCCGATCCCGTTTTCAACCGTCTTTGTCACCGCCAGCACCGGACATAGTCCAAGCACGACACGAAACGGGGCATTTTCCTTCCATAATCCCTTGGTAAATTCTTTTGCAATGGATTGTGCCATGGTATGTAAGCTCTCCTATATCACCTTGTTAAATCCGGCTTTTGATTTTCGGTTTCAGGTCCATATACAGCTCTTTTGCTTTTCCCGCTGCCGTACAAACCCCCCTTGAAGTCACCGTGGCCCCTGACATGGCACTGATCGTCCCGTCATCCTTTTTCACCTTAAAGGCGCTTTCAGGCACTTTCATGCCGTTGAACTGGGACACGAAATCGGTACTGTCCTTTGCCCGGGAGCCGATACCCGGTGTTTCGGAATGGGTGGTCACCCGTACCTTGACGATCTCGTCCGTGGCAAGGTTCACCCCGACCATCAACCCGATATCTCCACCGAATCCGGTCCCCTTGGTTTCAAACGCCACCGCTTTTGACCCGTCTTTCAACTTGGCCGGGAAAAAGGTGATTTCCCTTTCTCCGCTCTGGATGCTGAATCTCTCCTTGAGCGGATCACCGGCTGCATCACTGAATATGGCATTGATGGCCGGAGCCTTCTGGAACTTGAGGATCTGGTTTTCGATCCGGTCTTCGGTCCCTGCTTTGAGCATGGCCAGAACACTGCCGGAAACAGTCGTGATAACAACCAGGACAACGACCATGTTCACCATTTCACGCATTGTTCACTCTCCTTCCCAGGGCCTTGGGCCTGATGGTATCGATTAGCGGATTCAAAAGGTTCATCAGCAGTATGGCAAAAATGGTGCCGTCGGGATATACGCCGACATTCCGGATCAGGATCACCAGGAACCCGCCCAGCGCTCCATAGATCAGCATGGGTACGAGATTCACCGGGGAAGACGAATTTTCCGTCACAAGGAAAAAAGCCGCCAGGAGAGTATACCCTGAAAAAAGATGAATCATGGGTCCTGCAAAATTTTCCGGATCGGCCATATGAAAAATGAACGCGGCTACCACAAGCCCTGCAATAAAAGAAACCGTCACTTCCCATTTGATAAATCCCCTGACAATCAGGTAGATGCCCCCGATCAGGAGGCCTAAGGGGAAAATGCTCCCGATGCTGCCGACCTGATCTCCCATGATCAGATCACCGGCATTAAAGTAATACAGGGCGCTCGTTCCCTGATGTTTTAAAGCCGGCAGCGGTGCCATGGCAGTGAAATCGAACCTGTAGTTGACAAGGGCTGCGTCCGCATCAAAAAAATTGGGCCACGACACCATCAGAATCGCAAGAGAAAGAACGACCGGATTAAACGGATTGCCGCCGATGCCCCCGTAAATCTGTTTGCCGATTACAACGGCCAGAAAAATGCCGACCACCACCACCCACCAGGGAGTCGGGGCCGGCACCATCATCGAAAAAAGCAGCCCGATGAGTGCGGCATCAAAATCTCCGGTGGTGACGGGCCTTCTGGAAACCAGGTTGAACAGAAACTCGAACAGCATGGCGCTGGAAACGGCCAGGGCCACAACCCCCAAAGCCGGCATTCCGAACCGGACGATCCCGAATATCGCCGCCGGCATCAGGGCCAAAATCATATTCAGGTTCATCTTGGATATGCTTCCCCCGTCATGCCAGAACGGTGCATGGGATACGGTAAGCTTGAGTCTTTTAGCCATTTCTCTCCTCCGTTTCAGCTTCGGCTCTTATTTTTGAAAGCTCGTGCCTGCCAAGTCTGATATATTGGAACAACGGAATCCGGGCCGTACACACATAGCCGCACAGTCCGCATTCAATACAGGATTGCAGGTCGAATTTTTCTGCCGCGTCTTCAAACATATTGGCTTCAAGGTGGCGCACCAGGAGATTTACCGGGATATTCGCCGGGCAGATTTTGATGCATTTGCCGCAGTTGATGCAGGGATAATCCGATATAGCGGGAATCTCGCTCACTTCCTGCACCATAATGGAATCCATGGTCGGCTGAACCGGATGAGAAAGGGTGAATGTGGCAAACCCCTGCATCGGTCCGTTGATAATCACCCGGTCATTCTCGTTTACGTCGATGTCCAGGGCTTGAAACACTTCACTGATCCGGGTGCCGATCATGGCCTTTATTGTTTTGCTGCCGCCGTCCTTTCCGATGACGGTCACCACTTTTTCAAAATCGAGAGACTTGTCCCTGAAAGCCCGGGCCACGGAGACAACCGCCTCGGCACTAATGAAACATACCCCCATATCCTCACAGGACTTTCCCGGAGGCAAGGGTATATTCAAATGATTTTTCATGATCATAGGGGGCAGCGCTTCCGGATAGATTCCCCTGATGCCTGCAAGCTGTACCTCTTCAAATCCGGCCCGGACTTCGGCGGATTCCGGTACGGTCATAACCACCTTGGGCACACGGGTCAGATCCTTTACCAACTTGATGCCTTCCTTCAGCTCCTCTGTGAAATTGCTGAGGCAGTACTGCCGGGTGTTGGACATCAGGTCCGGATCAAATCCGGTGACCACGATGGTGTGAATATCGCGGCCCTTTTCCGCGAGCACATTGAACGGCGGGGCCCCGGGCAGCATTTTCATGTACTTTTCACCTGTTTCAAGAGACGGTTTTGCAAACGATTCCGCCACCTCGGTATTCCTGTTGTCACCGGCTGCTTGGGCGGATTGTTCCACCACCAGATACGTGCCCACGCGACCGAATTCAGCCGGATAAGACTCAATAGAGGTGATCTCCCCCTGAATCGGCGAGATCACGTATTCCCTGCTGTTTTTGTAAAGACGGATTTTTTCGTTTTTCCCGATCTTGTCCCCGGGTTTCACCAGATTGATCCGGGTGCTGTCAAGGGGTTCATCCAAAAGCAGAACCACTGAACAGGGGTGGGGGATCTGCTCGGGCTCCTTCACTTCAAATTCAGCTGAATCGTATTTGACTTTCGGCTTTTTTACTCCCAAAAAAGAGCGTTTTATCATCTTTTATCCCCATCTGAAAGAATTGCGATGCGCCCCCCGCCGGGTACGCGATCATTTATTCCGAATACCGGGCATCTACTGGACATGGCACGAACTGCATTCCACGGGCCCTGCACCGTAATCTTCATGGCACCCAATGCAGCTTTCATGCAATGCATCCGCCCGGCTGGGCTGATATTCGTCCCCTGTCTCGTAATGGCATGCACTGCAGTCATACACTTCATCATAATCAATGTTATGATGGCAGTCTATACAATAGAGGCCGTAGGCGTCTATATGTTCGGAATGCGAAAACAGAACTTTTCCCGCTTTATTCTGGAACATCAGTCGTACGGGTTCTTCCGGGTCGGGAGGATCAAAGGCGGCATAACAGAATATTCCTGTTATGAAAAGGACAACCATGACAAATAAGGAAATCTTGAGATCACGCTGAGACGACATATTCCACCCTCTCAAATTAGAGTTTTCTTCAGCGACAAACACACTGCCTGCTTATATCCCATAATAGACTCGGATTCAAGCAAAAATTTTACTTCATAAGAATAGAGAGGAACGGCTTTACATTTCAGCCGATTTTCGAAGGGATTTGACGAGAACGGGTCTGTGTTTCCATTTACCGGCAACGGTGTCGTTCATTCTTTTCAACAAAAACAGAGACAGGGCGAAAAAAAAGCCTGCCGCCGCCATCGATGAAAGCATTCTGTCCACCGCAAGAAATGGCGCGACAGCATTTCCGATGAACGCCCCCGCGAGTAAAAATAAAATGGGGAGTATATACAGGACAAACGTCAGAAAAAACAGAGAACCGGTCTGGAGCCCCACCACCACGCGGTCTCCTTCATGGACATTCAGGGTGTTCGCCACTGTAAAATTCAGGTCTTCTTTGCTCTGCAACACTTCGCAACCGTCACTTGCCCCGCATGCTTCGCACGCCCTGGGAATGACCGTTTTTATCCATGCCAGCTCGTTTGTGGCCCGGGTTACGACGCCCTCTTCCGTTATCATTTCTCTTGCCGGCCTGCTGAACCTGTCATATGTATACGTCTATTTCCAAGCGCTCTTTTTCCCGTTCGTACTCCCGCTCAAGACTCTTTTTTTCCTGTTGGTACTCCCTTTTCAACTCTTGCCTCTCCTGCTGGTAATCCAGTCGCGCCTCTTCCTTTTTTTCCGCATACTCCCTTTTGAGCTGATGGGCCTCCCGGGAGATACTGACCCTTTCCGAAGAATCAGTTTTCTCCCCGGCGGATTCCTTCCCCCGGACTCCGGATGAATCAACCGAATACAGATTCAGTCTTTCCGCCAAAGGACGCTGATAACCCTGAGCAACATTTATGTCTGTTGCATTGTTCATGCGTTATCCTTTACAGTAAAAAGGCGAACCTGCGACAACCCGCAAAGCGGAAGGCGCAGATGCCGGCCATTGGCCGGGATGCCGAAAACACGTGCGTGTTTTTCTTATTGCCCGTGGCCACCGGGGGCGAAACCCCCGGTTTGAAACCACCAATCAGCCGACAATATTAAGAATTTCTCCGGATCTCTGCTGCTCGTTGGCCGTTGATGCCTGTTCCGTTCCTGATCCGGCTGACGGGGACCGGGGCGCCGGAGTGCTTTCGGCGGCCGCCTGAGTATCTTGTGGTGCTTCGGCCTCACTGGCTTCAAGCCGCTGTCTTGCCTCCGGGGTGATATTGACCTCAAAAGCATTCCTTGCCGCCTCAGCCGTGTTTGTGTCCAGCTCAGCCGTTGAAGCGGCACGATTCTGTTCTTCCACCGTCCGGCCTGCCGTACGGGAAGCATCCTCCACCGGATTCGCAACCGGCCGGTTCATCTGTTGTGCGGATCCTTCTATATTGTTTACAGCCATTATAGCCACCTCCTTTGTTTATGTATACCCATCCTCACTCTATAATATCCATATATAGAAAATGTGTCAAATTTCTTTTTATTTTTTTCTTGACAAAACCACCTCTTCGATATATATACGTGGAGTCTTTTCGACAATGTTCCCCAGTAGCTCAGTCGGCAGAGCAATTGGCTGTTAACCAATGGGTCCGCGGTTCAAATCCGTGCTGGGGAGCCAACCCAATCAACGATATCCCGGTAAGTTGCCTTGCCGGGATTTTTTATTTAGGGCCGATTCAGTCAAATACAGAAAGCCCCGGTGCCGGCAGCTCAAATCTGCTTCCGTGAACCACGGGTTTATAAGGGTTTTTCCGCTCTCAGCCTGAAAAACCCTTTGTTTTTTCAGGAGACCTGTTTTTTCATTTTACGCATACATGGACTTGCTTGAGATACAGATATTCTTTATACTGAACAGTCTGCGGATATACGGAATTATCTGATGAAATTTGAAAAACCTATTATGCAAAGGGATTCTGCATGCACGACAATTTCCCGGTCACTTGTTTTGTACAAACCCTCCGCCGGGAATACCCGAAGTGGAAAGCTCCTGTTGTCACCCTGATAGCCGGGACCCGGTCTTCTCCGTTTCAGATCCTGATATCCACCGTGATTTCGTTGAGAACAAAAGACCAGGTGACGCTGGAAGCCACTCAACGTCTTTTCAGCCGGGTGCAAACCCCCGGCGAAATGACGGAGCTGGATGCACGGGAAATTGAAAAACTGATCTATCCGGCCGGGTTTTCTCCTACCAAATCAAAACGCATCCGGGAAATCAGCCGGCTTCTGCTTGAAAAACATGACGGAAAAGTTCCTGACACGATGGAGGAACTTCTCGAACTACCCGGCGTAGGCAGAAAAACCGCCAACCTGGTTCTTGTGGAGGCCTTCGGCAAACCCGGCATCTGTGTGGATACCCATGTACACCGGATCAGCAACCGGATCGGGTATGTCAATACCGGAACCCCGGAACAAACCGAAACGGCGCTTCGGGAAAACCTGCCGCTGGAGCACTGGGAGGAATACAACCGGCTCCTGGTGGCTTTCGGGCAGGTGATCTGCAGGCCCGTATCCCCCAAATGCGAACAATGTCCGGTATATGAGATGTGCCGGTACCCTGAAAAGAAAGCCCGGAAACCTGAAAATCCCGAAACCGAACCGGCCATACACGCATATGAATCAAAAAAAGAATAAAACCGACCTTGTCCACATCGGGGATATCCTGGAAAAGGCGCTTTCCGAATACCGGCCGGCCAAGGATATGGAAATGACCCGTATCTGGGAACACTGGGATGAAGCCGTGGGCAGCGCCGTATCCCGAAACGCCAAGCCCGGGGCTTTCAACAAGGGCACTCTGATCGTGAATGTCTCGAGCAGTGTATGGATGCAGCAGCTCAGATTCCTTGAAAAGGACATCCGGTCCAATCTCAACAGGCTCCTGGAAAAAGAGCTTGTGAAAACCATCAGGTTTAAAATTGCAAAACTGCACGACTGATTTCTTCCTTGACGGACAAATCCGGCTGTTGCAGCCTGAAACCGGATACCGGGTATCAATGGATCCGTTTTTCCTCTGCCGCCATGTGGCGCCGGAAAACGATCAAAAGGTTCTGGACATCGGGTGCGGTTCCGGGATCATCCCCCTTCTACTGACCCGGAAAAATCCGTCCGCTCATATCACGGGGGTGGAAATCCAGCCGGAACTTGCCCGACTCGCCCGGCGCAATGTCGAAGCCAATCAAATGGGAGACCGAATCACGATCCTCAACAAGGATGCAAGGGAACTGACCCTGCCGGACATTCGGGGTCCGGCGGACCTGATCGTCTCCAACCCGCCCTTTAAAAAGCAAAACAGCGGCCGGCTCAACCCTTCCAGACAAAAAGCGGTGGCCAAGCACGAGATCGAACTGACCCTGGAAGACGTGTTGCGGCAGTCAAGCGCCCTTCTCTCTTCCGGCGGAACCGCCTGCATCATTTTCCCGGCCGAACGCACACCGGAAATTCTGATCCTGATGGAAAAATACCGCATACAGCCCGCCATGATCCGGTTTCTGCACCCGAGAAAGCCGGATTCTGCCAAATTCGTGATTGTTGGCGGTATAAAGGGCGGAGCCGGAGCTTTGAAAGTCGCCTCCCCCCTGTTTATCTACAATGATCAGAATGAATGGACAAGCGAGGTGAAACAGATGTTTTCATCTTGACAAACCGGAAAAAAACATATATTACCCCATCATCAACAAATAATCAGGAGAGATGACCGAGTGGCTGAAGGTGCGCGCCTGGAAAGCGCGTGTATCGCAAAACGGTACCGAGGGTTCGAATCCCTCTCTCTCCGCCACTTATTTTCATTTCGGAAAGATGGCATACCAGGTACTCGCACGTAAATACAGGCCGCAGACCTTTGAAGATATCATCGGGCAGTCCCATGTGACCCGGACGCTGGCCAATGCCATCGAATACCACCGGGTGGCCCATGCGGTCCTCCTGTCCGGCCCGAGGGGAACCGGGAAAACCACCACCGCAAGAATTTTTGCCAAAGCCGTCAACTGCGCGGAAGGCCCTTCCCCCATCCCATGCAATGCCTGTACCGCATGCAGGGAAATCACGGCCGGCAATTCGTCTGATGTGTTTGAAATCGACGGCGCCTCCAACAACAGTGTCGACCAGATCCGGGATTTGCGGGAAAACGTCACCTATATACCTTCTTCATTGCGGTATAAAATCTATATCATTGATGAAGTGCACATGCTCAGCACCCAGGCATTCAACGCCCTTTTGAAAACCCTTGAAGAACCGCCCGTTCATGTGCTGTTTGTCTTTGCCACCACGGAATTTCACAAAATTCCGGCAACGATTCTCTCAAGGTGCCAGAAACACGACCTGAAACGGATCTCCATGGAAGAACTTTCCGAAAACATTGTCCGCCTGTGCGGAAAGGAAGGGTACACCATAGACGGGGCCGGTGCCGACATAATCGCGGCTGAAGCGGACGGTTCCGTGAGGGATTCACTGAGTCTTCTCGACCGGGTGATTGCAGCATCCCCCAGGGAAGCCATACAGTACGAAACTGTTCTGGAGAGTCTGGGCGTGGTGGACCGGCGGATCACTGCGGATATCGCAGAATCGGTCCTGCGCTCGGACGGTGCCGCCATCATTGAAACCATTGGAAAAATGAACGAGGGCGGAATTGATCTCAAAAAGTTTTATGTGAATCTCATCAACTATTTCCGGGACCTTTGCGTCATCAAAATCTGCGGCAGAGAAACCCGGTCCGTGGACATGCCCGGCCATGAAAAAGAAACCGCCGTTCGAGTCGCCTCCGGCACCACCGCATTCTACCTGAACCAGCTTCTCGACATCCTGCTGAAAGACGAATCCATGGTCAAGTACGCGTTTCACACCAGAACCGCCGTGGAAATGACCCTGTTAAAGCTGCTCCAGGTCAGCCAGGGAGAGAGTGTGGATGAGATCATCACCAAGCTCGATCTTCTGGGACAGAAAATCGAAACCGCCAACCCTTCAGAACAAGCCCCTGCTTTAAATGAAAAGAGCCGGCAAGACAGCCTGACCCGGGATGCGGCAGTGGAGCAGACCACTTCGCCCCCTCCGGCGGAGGACTCTTCAGCCGGAGAGGTGGCGGAACCCGAACCGGACCGCCCGGTCCGGAAAAAAGCTCATGCAGCTTCCGACCCGGATGCATCATACGGCAACACTGACACGGACGGAACCGGAATGAACCTCTTTCACCAAAAGGTGGAAAAAGAATTTCCGTCGATTTCCGCCATCCTTAAAAAAGGCGGGTTGAAAAATATCACCAGCGATTCTATTATTATAGATCTGAAAGACTTCGCCCCGTATGCCGCCGCCCGCATTGAATCAAAACGACAGGATTTTGAAAAAATGTGCAGTGATTTTTTCAAAAGACCGGTTAGAATCATGCTGGAGAATACAGCCGGGCCGGAGCCGGACAAAACCACGGGGCGGACCGGAGAGGCCGATTCCGTGGCCAAGCGGAAAAATGACGCCATGAACCACCCGCTGGTTCATGAAACCGTGCGTGTATTTAACGGCACCATTGTGGATTTTGAATAGACAGGAGTATTAAAAATGAAAGATATGAACGGTATGATGAAGCAGGCTCAGAAGCTTCAAAAGCAAATGATGAAAACCCAGGAGGAGCTGTCCGGCAAAACCGTGGAAGCCACCGCCGGAGGCGGCATGGTCAAAGTCGTGGCTACGGGCGGCCAGACCATTGAATCCATTGAAATCGATAAAGAGGTGGTGGATCCGGAAGATGTCGAAATGCTGCAGGATCTTGTTCTGGCGGCTGCCAACGATGCCCTCAAAAAAGCCCAGGAAATGATGTCCTCCGAGATGGGAAAACTGACCGGCGGAATGAACCTTCCCGGATTCTAATCAGGCTGTTTCATTGAATTATTATCCGGAACCCGTCATCAGGCTGATCCAAAGCTTTTCAAAGCTTCCCGGAATCGGGAAAAAAACAGCGGAACGATTGACGCTTCACATCCTCCACTCGTCCGAAAAAAACGCGCGGGAGCTGGGGAACCATATACTGGAGCTCAAGCAGAGCGTTCACCTTTGTTCCGTATGCTTTTCCCTGAGCGACAGGGAGAAATGCAAGATCTGCTCAGATCCGTCAAGGCGGAATGATATTATATGCGTGGTGGAGAGCCCCGGTGATATCGCTTCCATAGAAAACGCCGGGGTTTTCCATGGTGTGTACCACATCCTTGGCGGAGCTCTCTCTCCCATTGACGGAATCGGCCCGGACGAACTGCGGATCAGGGAACTGTTCACCCGGATCAGGACCGGCCGGATCAAAGAGCTGATCATTGCCACGGGTACGGATGTCGAAGGAGAATCCACCGCTTCGTACATATACGAGCAGCTGAAAAACGAGAACATCACCATCACGAGGATCGCTTCCGGAATTCCCATCGGCGGAGATCTGAAGTATGTAGACCAGATGACCATGCAAAAAGCACTGCAGGGACGATATGGATTCAAAAAAAACTGATGTGGCCGAAAACATTTTTGAATGTGTTCAGTGCGGAACCTGCTGCGCCGGGTACGGGGGGACATATATCACGGAAAACGACATACGCAGCATTTCCGAATATATCGGCGTATCCGCCGGAGAGTTCACATCAAGATTCTGCACGGTATCCGCAGGGAAGTATATCCTGGACCAGGGGGAGGACGGCAGGTGCATTTTTTTCAGTGACGCTGAACAGTGCACCATCCATCCGGTAAAACCCTACATGTGCAAAGCGTGGCCGTTTATATCCGCCGTTATCCGGCACCCGGAAAACTGGGACGCCATGGCAGGCCAGTGCCCCGGGATGAAACAGGGAATCGACCACGACAGGATCGCAAAGATTGCCGCAGCCGAAAAGGAAAAACTCGATTCGATCCGGCAGCCCCGTCCGCGGCACTGCGAACGGGGAGGATCTCTCCGGTCACCGGCAAATCAGTTCGGGGGCAGCACGTAATTCGGGCCCACGATCAGAAGATTGTTTGGCAGCACGGCCTGCACTTTTTCCATTGTACTGCCGAAAAGAACATCTTTGATCATGCCGTGGCCGAATGCGCCGATAATCCCCAGGGCGTTATGCTCCACGTTATACAGGTTTTGTTCCAGCTTTCCCTGTTCGTAAAAACTCCACTGCCGTACCTCTTTTTTCACCGTTTCATACATCCCTCTTTCGATGAGTACGTCTTCCAGCTTTTCTTTTTTCTTTCCCTCTGACTGGGTGAACATGTCCACCGGCAGACCGGTTTTCCTGCCGATCGTAATTCCCAGCTTGAGTGCTTTGACCGCATTGCTGGAGCCGCCGAAAAACACGGTGATGCTCTTCCACTCCTTGAAATGAGAACAGGGCATGAGAACGGGAAAATCGGCCTGGCCGACAATACGCCTCACCTTGGGGCCGATCTTCCCAAGGCTGATTTTGGTGGACAGATCAGAGATGCTCCGGGGACAACACATGAAATCAAAATTCACCGGTATATCAGGGAGCGTGGAAGCCGTGTAATTTTTGGGTTTGAGAAACCGGGGTTCAATCCCGGCGGTTTTCGCCAGAGCCTCCGCATGTTCCCGGGCAGTGGATGGTTCCGTGAGATAGGACCCGTCCAGGTCCACCTGTACCACATCGTTTTCAAAATACATCAAAAATTTTGTACTTTCAGGGATATATACCGCAACGGAAGTACCGGTCGTCTTGCAGAAATAGAGCGACTGGAGAAAAATCTCCCTTCCGAACGGGGTGTTTCTGAATACATGCAACAGGGTTTTGTCCATAACTCCTCCTTCTATATATGAGATGTCTGCACATTGAGTTCGTTTCTGTACCGGTCCAGGAGCGTGGCTTTCGAAACCATGCCCATGAACCGCCCGTTGATCACCACGGGAACGCTGAACAGCTTCTTTAAATCCATCATCTGCAGCACTTCGGACAGATCCTCGTCCGGACTCACCGTCAGGGGATTCGGATCCATGAGCTGTTCCACAAATACCGTATCATACATGATGGTATTGAATAAATACGGCCGGACATATTCGAAATGGACCATGCCGACAAATTTTCCCGTATCCCTGTCCTCCACCGGGAAAAAATCACGGCTGGACACCTTGACCACTTCCAGAAGTTCACGAAGCAGCATTCCCGGATGAACCCTGGTGCAGTCCGTATCAAGGACCTCGGTGATACTGATATCCGCGAGAACCCGCCGGTCCGTACCGGGCCGAAGGAGCTGTCCCCTGTCCGCAAGGTCCTTGAGATAGAAGGACACCGGCTCGAAATGACTGGTAATGGTGGTAGACAGGACGGATACAATGATCAGCGGCAGAATCACCTCATATCCGCCGGTGATCTCCAGGGCCAGAAACATGCCGGTCAGCGGAGCCTGGAGAAGCCCGGAGATTAGTCCGGCAATACCCAGCAGTGCGAATGCCCCCTCATTCACCAGGGGTGCATTGGGAAACATCGTCACGATCAGCCGGTGATAGGCAATGCCGGTGAAACTTCCGATCACCAGGGAGGGGGCGAACACACCGCCCGATCCTCCCCAGCCGAGCGTGAAACCGGTGGCCAGAATTTTGGCAAGTCCCGCAATCGCCACAATCAGCAACCCGTCCCGGAACGCCCCCTGGATCATCAAATCAATGGAATGATACCCCTCCCCGAGCACATCCGGTACCAGATAGGCAAGCAGCCCCACGGCCATGCCGCCTAAGCCCGCTCTCATATACAGCGGCAGCGGCACATGGTCGGAAATATGGTGCATGTGCCGCAACGTCCGGGTCAGACAGAGGGAGGCAAAGGAAGTGGCAACGGCAAGGCCGACACAGGCAATCAGATCGAAACCCCCGATGGAAAAGCTGCTGCTTTCAAACAGAACCTCGTTGCCCTGAAGAATCCGGCTGGTTTCGGCACCTGCCACGGATGCCACGGCAATGGGGATGAAATTCTTGATGGACCATTCTCCAAGTATCCCTTCCAGGGCAAACACCATCCCGGTGAGCGGTGCATTGAAAATGGCGGCGATGGCACCGGCACCTCCGCACCCCACCAGTGTTACCCGCTGCCGGTCATTGAGGTAGAAATATTTGGCGATATTGGAACCGATCACGGCCCCGCTCATGACCACGGGCGCCTCAGGTCCTGCAGACCCCCCGCTTCCGATGGTCAGCCAGCTTGAAATCAACCTGGAAAAACTGGATCGGAGCCGCAGAAGCCCTCCCCGCCGGAACACACTGTAAATCACCTCCGGAACCCCGTGTCCGGCGCCTTCATTCATGAACTTTTCAAGAAAAATGGACGAGATCATCGCCCCGGCGGCCGGCAGCAGAAACGCCCACCACATATGCCGAAAATCATGAAGAAACTCCAGTGTAAACTCGAGTGAACGGGCCAGGGCCACGGCTGCAATTCCGCTGACAACTCCGACGATCACGCCGATGATGATCAGGAGAAACTGGGTGTTTTTGCGGAAAATCGCAAATCGGGCAGGGTTCCGCAATAGCCTGATTGGTTTCATCCGTTAAAAGCCTTTTTGATCCATATCCGATTCTTTGATTTCAATCTGCTCGATCAAATCGGCCTGGTCGGGCATTTTTTTCAGATACTCCACAAACGAATTTTCCCTGATACAGAAAGAAAGCCTGGCAAGCATGGTAAGATGTTTTTCCGTGCTCGGACTCAGCAGAAGAAATACTGCGAACACAGGAAGCCTGTCAATGGAGTCGAAATCGATCCCTTCCTCAAAAAGGCAGGTCACGATCAACGGTTTTTCAATCAGGTCCGGACAAGGATTTCGGGGATGAGGAATCCCGACACCTTTCCCGATACCGGTGGAACTCATATTTTCCCTGGCGATGAGCTGTTCGACCAGTGAATTTTTCTGCTCGTCCGTGAGCCCGGGCACCCTTGCTGTGACTGTGGACAGGGCCTCATTCTTTTCCACCGCCCCGCCCATACAAAAGACGCCGCCCCGGCGCATGGCAGACACCAGAATCAGCTCTTTTTCATCGGATTCATCCGGTCCGCCTTCTTCCGGCTGCCGGTAGAAAAGCTGGTGTTTTCTCGCCCATTCAATAAGATCCGCCTGGTTGAATATGCCTTTTCCCCCTTCTCTGACAACGGGAATCTTCCCCTGCCGTATCCAGCGGGTCACCGTATCCCTGTTCAGATTGAGACGTTTGGCTATTTCTGAGATTTCAAGTTTCATATCATCCAATTCTACCTTGCCACATCCATATCCGCAAACTCCCGCGCGATGGAGTCTCTTTCATAAACGATTTCCACCCGCCTGTTTCTGGCTCTTCCCTCTTCTGTATCATTGGTGGCCACCGGATGGTACTGGGCATATCCTGTGGCGGAGATCAGGTTGGGATCGATTCCTTTGTCCACCAGAATCCGGACCACCGTACCCGCCCGGGCGCTGGAAAGCTCCCAGTTGGAAGGAAAGCACCGGGTGTTGATGGGGGTGTTGTCCGTATGCCCCTTGATTTTGATATGGTATGAAAACCGTTTCAATACGGTTGACGCTTTTTCCAGAATATCCCTGCCCCTGGGGGACAGCTGAGTCCCCCCTTTCTTGAAAAGCAGGAGGTCGGACATGGTAATCACCACACCGAGTTCCGTTTTGGAGACGGTCACCATTCCCCCCAGCTTGTTGAACATGACAAGCTCCCGGACCTCGCTGACGATCTCATCCATCTCCTTTTCAATCATAGCGCCCAGCTCGTCTACTTTCTGGGTTTCCGCGGGCTCTTCCGAGGGCACGGGACGCATGGTGAGCCCTTCTCTCGTTCCGGTTTCCGGAATCTGCTGGGCCCCCAGGGCGCTTCGCAGAGACTTGACAAGCTCCTTGTACGTTTCCTGCTGGGTGGTGCTCATGGCGAACAGCAACACGAAAAAACACATCAGCAGCGTCACAAGGTCTGCATATGTCATCAACCATTTGCCCCCCTTTTTCTCCTTTTTTTCCTCCTGGTCACCGGACGGAGCGGGCAGTTGTTCCTGTTCTTTGTCTTCTTCAGCCATGAATGCTACTCTTTCTTAAGATTCATCTTCCTTCTTTTTTCTGCCGGCGAGATACACGTTGAGCTTGTCCTCCATGAGCTTGGGGTGTTCCCCTTCCCGGATGGAAACCACGCCCTCGAAAATGATATTCATATTGGTCATCTCTTCCTGGCTGCGGGTCTCGAGTTTTTCCGCCATGGGCAGAAAAAAAATGTTGGCCAGACATGCGCCGTAAAATGTGGTAATCATGGCCACGGCCATCTTCGGCCCGATGGTGGAAGGGTCGTCCAGATTGGCCAGCATCTGAATCAAACCGATCAATGTTCCGATCATTCCGAAAGCCGGCGCAAAGGCTCCCATGCTGTTGAAAATGTTCGTTCCCACATCAAGATTCTTTTTGGCCAGATTCATCTGCTTGTTCATGATGGCGGCGATATCCGCGGTTTTCACTCCGTCCACGGTCATCTGCAGTGCCTGGGCAAGATATGGATCATTTGTATTCTGGATGTCTCCCTCGATGGAGAGAAGACCGCCTTTTCTGGCTTTGTTGGAAATCTCTCCAAGGTTGGAGATGATATCTTCGGGATTTTCGATTTTGAACATGAACACCTTCACCATTGTCTTGAACACCGTCAGAAACTGGTTCAGGGGATACGCAACCATGGTTGCGGCCAGCGTCCCCCCCAAAACAACCAGAACGGACGGAAGATTCACGAACATGCCGATACTGCCGCCTATCAGAACGGTACCGGAAACAAACCCGATGGCCGCAATAACCCCTATTATCGAAGATAGATCCATAACGCTATGCCTTTATATAAATCGTTTCGTTCACAGGGTATTCCCTGTTATACCTAATTATCTTTTCTATGGCTGCCGTGTCAAGCAGAGTGTCAGCGGAAAAAAGCTTCGTACCGCCGGCTGTAAATAAGGAAACCCCGAGCGTCATACCCGGTAGGAGCTGGTGGATACCGATCCCTTTCATCCGGTCGCTTCCGTCGGCGGCAAGCCGGGTGGCTGCATACTTCTGGAGATAATGCACCACAAGAGGGTCCAATACGGTGCCGGATTGTTCTTCAAGCCCGGCGATCCACCCGTTCTTTTGCTCTTTTGCGTATTTGAACCGGAACTCGTCAAACCGGTCCGCTCCGGCCAGAATCCGGGAACCTGCCGGTATATTCCGGCCTTTCAGCCCTTCCGGTCCGCCGGACCCGTCCATGCACTCATTCAGGTACCGTACCGTACGGGCGGTTTTCTCCAGCCCGGGACAGGAGTCCAGGAGTGCGGCTCCCTTGGCCGGATGCTGGTGCAGAACATCCCGTTCATATTCCGACAGATCGGCTCCTGTATGATCAACAAGATCTTCCGGAAGCAGCAGCATTCCGATTTCATGCAGAAGACAGGCGTTCCGGAGGATCTCGCACTCTTTTTTCCCAAGTTCCATCTGCTGAGCCACAAAACCGGCGGCATCAGCCACCCGGCGGGCGTGGCCCCGGTTCACTTCCACCCGGGTTTCAATCAATTTTGACAACACCCGGACAAAGGCTTCCAGCCCCTCCGTGATTCTCTTGCCGTATGATTTGATTCTGTGCTTCAGCCGCTTTCTTTCATCGGTCATCAGACTGATCTGTTTCAGTGAATGATTGAGTTGATGCCGTTCATCATGAAGCTCTTTTTGGGCCTCGGAAACCTTCTCTCTGTACCGGTCCAGGTATTGGAAGGCGTGCTGCAGTTTGGATTTATACCGCACCACATCCCTGGCTGATGTTTTCGCCCGGTAAAACCATTTGAGCCTGTTTTTCAGCTCCAGCGACGAAAAAGGTTGAACAAGGCAGTCATCAAAACCGGCGTCAAGGAGCGATTTTTTGTCATCAGCACCAGCGGTGCCGCAAACAGCCGCCAGAACCATCCGCTCGTTTTCGGCCGAAAGAAAACCGAGTTTTGAGATCAGCCGGTCCGCATTTTCCGGGGACAAATCCCCGTAATCCACCACCACCGCATCAAACGAGTTTGGCTGGGGAATATCTTTTTCATTTTCTAAAGCCGAAACCGCTGTCACCACAAGACATTCGTCCGCCTCCAGTCTCATGAAAGATTCCCGGCCCTCTTCCGACTCCTCCTGTGCTTTGATAAAAAGGAGGTGGTATGTCTCCGCCCTTTGTGTATGTTCCGTCTTCATTGCCTCGTCATTCGGAATAGCCGTTCATCCACCAGTTATCCCATCGGGTCTCCATAATCTTTCGGGCGAACAATTTTCCCGTATCCGTTTTTATTCTCCGGACCAGGACCTCGATCCACTTGTCGCAGGATTTGGACCCGGTATCCTGCAGCTTCTTCAGTTCCAGCAGAAAAGAAATCTGGTCGGCATCATTGACAAGTTTCGCCTCCCGGGTCCGGCAGGCGTTGAACTCTTCAATCATTTTCTCGATCTCTTTTCCGAAGGAAAGTCCTTCAATCAGATCGGATACCGCCTTTTCTTCCTTGACTTTTGCATACTTTTTCTGGACATAATTGAAATCGCCTGTACGGGCTTCGGGCAAATCATGCAAAAGCGCCATCTTCAACAGTTTTTCTCTGTCGACATCCGGTTCCAGACTAGAAATTGCATAGGCGATGAATACCGTCATAAAGGAATGCTCCGCCACATTTTCACTGCCTGTTCCCAGAAAATGATACCCGGATCTCGGAAGTTCCTTGAGAATTTTTGCTTCAAAAAGAAGATCTGCAATATTTTTTTCCATGGATTTTGCTTTTCTCACCTATATTATATGGCATCAATACTTGACAAGTTATAAAACAAAAGGTTAAATAAAGTCAAGATTCAACCAATTATTGAATATCAAGGGGTCGTGATATGCCTAAAAATAATGTTTCCCGGTTCGCCGTTTTTCTTTTGACGTTTCTTCTTTTCCCTGCCGGCACGGCCGTTGCGCAATCGGACATAAACGATTCGCTCGGGCAAGACGAATCCGGATTTTATTACACCATTCAAAAAGGGGATACGCTGTGGGATCTTTCCCAAAAATTCTACAACTCCCAATGGGACTGGCCCGGACTTTGGGAAATGAATGACCGGATCAAAAACCCCCACCTGATCTATCCGGGAAAACGGATCCGGGTTTTTCTGAAAAAAGAAAAAGAGCTTGAAAAAGTCGCACAAAAAGAAATCCCCGAAAAAGAAGAAATCACTCCCACCTTTTCGTATCCGCAAATGGACAGCCTCGGGTTCATCAAACAACGGCCGGTTTCCCCTTTGGGAAACGTGATCCGTTCGGTAAAGGATGACCGGCTGATATCGGAAAACGATTCCGTTTACATTGAGAGTTCGGGAACCCATCGGCTGGCCCCCGGAATGACCTGCCGGATCTACGAAACCAGGAAAATTGAAGAAGAATACCACGGCAGGACCTTTGAAGGAGTTCTTCACATTATAAAGGGAACCCTTGAAGTGACCGGTGCCGAAGATGGATACTATACCGGAAAAATCACGGAAAGTTTTACAGCCATTCACCCGAAAGACCTGATCATGGAGCACCACCAAAGATCGGGGGAACTCCCGGTAAAAGCGGACCCGCCTTCCATAGAGGCGAATCTGGTCTGCAACGACAACGATGACATGCTCCTGGCCGCAAACAGTGTGGCCTATATCAACCAGGGGGGCTCTGATAATATCCGGCCCGGACATATGTATACCGTTTACCGGGATCCGGATGCAGCGGCATCCACCTTCGGGGCGGAAACCGCCATCGAGCTGTCCCCTGAAAAAGTGGCCCGCCTTATCGTGCTGCATACCGAAGACATCTCGTCCACTGTCATGATTTTAAAAAACGCAAAAGACATGGTGGTCGAACCAGGCCTTCCGGTACGGTAACAGGAAGGCGGGAGTCCCGCTTTTTTCTTCTATGCTTCCCAGGTTACCCGCAGGATCTCGTGGTAGGTGGTCTCCCCTTTGAGCATCTTCCGGATGCCGTTTTCTCTCAAAAGGGTCAGCCCTTCTGCACAGGCCCTGCGCCTGAGGTTCTCCACATCCATGCTTTCCGCTGTCATTTTCTTGAGAGATTCGGTGTATGGAATGACTTCGAAAATGGCTGTTCTGCCTTTGTATCCGGTATTTCTGCACTTGATGCACCCTTTTCCGTATTTCAGGGGAACAGGCGTGTCCCCTTCCAGATCAAAACCGAGATCCCTCAGCTTCGCCCGATCCATCTGAAAGTCCTGGATGCAGAACGGGCATATCTTCCTCACAAGCCTCTGGGCCACCACGCCTGCAAGAGACGAATGGATCAGGTAAGGAGGCACACCGATATCGATCAGCCGGACAATGGCGGAGACCGCATCATTGGTGTGCAGGGTGGAAAGCACGAGATGGCCGGTCAAGGAAGCTTGGACCGCGCTCTGGGCCGTTTCCAGATCCCGTATCTCCCCGACCATGATGATATCCGGGTCCTGGCGGAGGATGTTGCGCAGCACCGAGGCAAACGTGACGCCGATGGCGGACTGCACCGCGATCTGGTTAAAATCCTCATGGATCATCTCAATGGGATCCTCCACGGTTGTGATGTTGACGCTCGGGGAAGAAAGAGACCGAAGGGACGAGTAAAGGGTGGTGGATTTTCCGCTTCCGGTGGGCCCCGTCACGAGAACAATGCCGAACGGTTTGTTGATAATCCGGTTGTACCGTTCATAGTCCCGGGTCTCGAGCCCGAGGCTTTTAATATCCTGAAGCAGCACGTCCGGATCCATGATCCGCATCACCAGTTTTTCCCCGAACGCCACCGGTATGGTGGAAACCCGTATTTCCACCTCCTTGTCCGCCTTTTCCATCTTGATCCGGCCGTCCTGGGGCCGCCTCTTTTCAGCCATATCAAGCCGGGAAAGGGTTTTTACCCGGCTTGCCACCGCATTGTGAACTTTTTTGGGCAGCCGGTATACCGTATGCAGAATTCCGTCGATACGCATCCGGACAATGCTGGCATCCCGCTTGGGTTCGATATGGATATCACTGGCCTGCTGATCAAACGCATAAGAAAAAAGGTGATTCACCGCATTTACGATATGCTGATCCGTGGCAGGCAGCTCATCATCGGATTTGAGGCGGACATACTGTTCCAGATTGCCGAGATCCACCCCCTGGCCGGAAAAATGATCCTCTGCCGCCGTGATGGAATGCCGGAACCCGAAGAACTCATTCAGGATCTTCACGATATCCGATCTCGAACTGACCACCGGATCGACTTTCAATCCGCAGGCCCGTTCCACATCTGAAATGGCCTCTTCGTTAAACGGATCCGGAGTGGCCACCACAAGAATGTTGTCCTCTATATCCACCGGCAGCAGAAGATGCTTCATTGCAAACGTTCTCGGAATCGTCCGGGTCACCATATCGAGTTCGAGTTTCAACGGGTCGATCTTGCGGTACGGAACCTGCCAGGCCCTGGCAAAACATTCGAAAACAGCGTCTTCATCAAGTCGTTTGGACGGATCATCCCGCCGCTTGACCTTGAGATACAAAAGGACATCCACAAACATGAACTCATCCGGCCGCACGCGCCTGTCTTTTCTTTTATTTAAAAGCGTTTCCATGACGGTCCGCTCTTTTGAAAGAATCTGTTTCGCCTGTTCTTCCGACAAAAGTCCGCCGTCCACAAGTATTCTGCAAAGATCCGCAGAAGAGAACCTCTTTTTTGATTTCCTGGAATCGTTCATATTCACACTTGAACTATTTCATTCATGTCATATCAATGTCCTGCCGGACACAATAAAAGTGGAAAGTACCCGCAGGCAAGGCGGCAATTGATCCGGGGCGACCTGGAACGGGTTTACATATCTGCCGGTTACCGGTCAAACGAGGTGACCGGTTCCTGCATTGCTCCCGGGGCAAATCCCGGATGATTTGCCAAAATGAGCACAAGGGTATACCGGGTCTCCTTCTGCCGGAAATACACCCCGGAATTCATGTAACGATCATGAGGCACGGAATCACAACAAACCTTGAAACTTGAATGAGGCGATTCCTTGTCTCTTGTTTCAAGTTTCTTGTAAACAAAAATCCCCTGATTGAAAGACCAACCAGGGGATTTATTACAATGCGCATGCCCCGAAGATCAGTCTTCCTCTACGGTAATCGCATCTTCTTCACAAACTTCCACACAACTTTCACAGCCCATGCACTCTTCCGCGTTCACAGGCACGGATTTTCCGTCCTGCATTTCAAAAACTTCCACAGGGCACACGTCCACGCATTCTTCACAACCAACACACTTTTCTTCATCAACAATCGGGTTAAAAGCCATTTTAAAAAAACCTCCTTAAAAAGTAATCATTATCCACGGCTGTCCAATCAAACTGTTTTTCTGCCAAGCGGCTTTACAACAAACAACCGTATTTATCAAGTCTTTTATTCTTTTTCCATCAGGCAGACAGGAAGACTTTCACCTGCATGCCTGAACATATGAACCACATCCCCTCCCCCAAGCAGACAGAGCCTGAATGTTGCGATCCGCCTGCATCCGTCGTCCGCCGGGTCCGGACATGCGCTCCGAGCCTCATCATCACTTTCCAAAAGATGGCGGATAAAATCTTTCCACTCTTTTTTCCATTGATGCTGATTTTCACACTCTTCTTCATGCACTCTAAAATGTTCGATGTCAAGGATATTTATTGCACTTTCAGCCGAAGAAATCATATACTCGTAAACGGACGGGCTGGTGGTGACATAAACCGGCAGAACTCCCGGTTCTGCGGCCGGAAGAATTTGTGCCGAAGACCGGGCCCAGGATTCAACTCTCTCTTCGGTCATACAGGCGCCGAGATCTTCGAGGCGAAAATCAACACTCTTTCCGGTAGAATCCCTGTCTTCCCCGTCCCCTCTCATGGTTTCAAAAAGCCGCCTTTCCGCGTCCCTGACGGATTGGTACTGTAATTCCACACTGCGCTTTTCCCTATCAAAAAGACTGGAAAGATACAGAAACAAAAGATCCCGGTTCCCGTCAACTGCCGGGTCTTCCCTTTGTTCTTCGAGCCCCGGGCCTTTTTCGATGGCGGACCGGATTGCACCCACGGATGTATCACTTTTCAGAAAAGGCCCCATCCGCAGAAATTCCCGCAGGCCGGTTTTGCCGCCCCGGTTCATGCGGGCAAGCTCCCTGTATCCCTGTGCCTGCCGCTCGACATCCTCCAGCAGTCTTATGGGCGGGAAATGCACGATCAGACGCCCTTGATCCGCAGCTTCTGTCATGACCGGTTCGAGCCGGCTCTCCGGCAAAGGCGACAAATAAACAAACGGCTCAAAGAGCCGTGAAATCATATCCATCTCCATTTGCGTGATATGCGCAAACGGGAAAAAAATCGGCTGGATCATTTTTACCCACTTTCTTTATACACGTTTATCCTGAACGGTTATCCCCATATCCACAAGGTCATCCCTCAACCGGTCAGCCAGTTCCCAGTTTTTTTCAAGGCGGGCTTTCCTTCTTTTTTCCATAAGTTCCCGGACCTTCCGTGAGTATGGTTTTTGAAAATCAAACCGGAAAACTTTCAGCACCATGTCCAGTTCCCTGAAAAAATCAATGATCATGGACGCACCCTTGGCATCAATTTCCTGACGGTCCACCAGCCGGTTGATGTGCTTGATGCTCTTAAACATCATGGATATGACGCCGGACATCTTTGCATCATCATCCATGGCATTGATAAACCCCTGTTTCATATCATAAATAAACTGCTTTGGCAGGGGGAATTCCTCTTTATCCGGCCGGCCCCGGTCCCTCACGAGCGCCAGTTTTTCAAGGGCTCTGTTGATCCGGAACAGGGCGTTCCGGCTTTCCGACAGCGCGTTTTCAGAGAGCACAAGCCGTTTGCGGTAATGCGCAGACAGCATCCAGAAGCGAAGCGTCTCCCTGTCCCATCCCATATCAAACAGGGTATCCAGGGTGATCTCCTTTACCGAATCCACACCCAGAGAACCGTCATAACACACCGGCTCACAGTGGGCCCAGAGACCGGCAAGG
The DNA here is from genome assembly GCA_964346265.1 of uncultured Desulfobacterales bacterium. Lineage (GTDB taxonomy): Bacteria > Desulfobacterota > Desulfobacteria > Desulfobacterales > Desulfobacteraceae > JAIPEK01. Next base: position 7,099 of record CAYFVA010000001.1, on the reverse strand, counting down.
GGACTTCCCGTTTTGGCCCGGCATATGGCGTTTTCATTTTCATGGTGGGGAAAAACCAGCTCTCTGCTCCCTGTATGCAGGTCAAACCCTTCCCCCAGATACTTCATGGAGATTGCGGCACACTGAAGATGAAGCGAAGGCCGCACATTCCCCCATTCGGTCCGCACCCCGATACCGCGCTTGAGTTCCGAAAGCCCCACACGCTTGAGCAGGGTAAAATCCCTGGGATTGTCTTTTTCATATTCATCCAGGTCCACAGTAGCCCCGATTTTGATTTTGTCAAGGTCGATACCGGAAAGGCGCCCGTATTGGGGCAGGCTTGAAATATCAAAATACAGGGAATGAAGTTTTTCATAGGCAAACCTGCTGCTTTGAAGTGTTCTTGCAAGCCGGACCATTTCATCCACGTTTTCCGACACCCGGGGATAGGCCTGGGCCGGCCGAATCTTCAAACTTGCCAGATCGTTTTTAAACGCCTTCACGTGCCTGTCCGTGAAACTATCAAGACTTTCACCGGCCTTTGCGGATCCCTCAATGGTTTTGTCATCCAGATCCGTGATATTGACCACATGGTTCACGGAAAATCCCCGGTATTCGATGTACCGCAGCAGAAGGTCGGTGAAAACAAACCGCCTGAAACCCGAAATATCCAGCCGTTTATCCACGGTGGGACCGCAGGTGTAAACGGAAACGACATCCCTGGACACGGGCTCGAACCGTTCCTTCTTCCTGGCCGCCGTATTGAAAAGATTCAGATTGAGCTTTTTTTTGACTTCAAAAAGCGGAGTGGAAAGATACCGCTCCCCGCTGTCCGGAAAAATCGCCACCACCACACCTGTTTTGATTTTCCGGGCCTCCCGGACGGCGGCGGCCATGGCGGCGCCGCTGCTCATGCCCACGAACAGGCCTTCGGCTGACGCAAGTCTCCTGGCCGTTTCAAACGCCTCTTCATCCTCAATATTCACTTTCTCGTCCAGAAGTTTTTTATCGAAGATCTCCGGGGTGTAAGACTCCTTCATGTTCTTGAGTCCCTGGATGCCGTGCCCCAGAAACGGTTCCGCCCCGATGACGCGGATGTTCCTGTCGTACTTCTTCAGCCGCCTGGCGACCCCCATGGCTGTCCCGGTCGTCCCCAGGGTGGTCACAACGGAATTCACCGTTCCCTGTGTCTGGTTGTAAATCTCAACGCCGGTGGTATGAAAATGGGCTTTCCAGTTGGCTTCATTGTTGTACTGGTCCGTCATGAAGTATTTTCCAGGGTTTTCCCTGCACAAACGGTAGACTTCCTCTATTGCACCGTCAGATCCCAGATGAGCCGGGGTCAAAAGGATCTTGGCCCCTCTTGCCCTGAGAATATTCTTTCGCTCTTCACTTGCCGATTCGGACATGGCCAGTAAAAGGTTGTACCCTTTCACCGAACAAATCATGGCCAGACCGATGCCGGTATTGCCGCTGGTGGCCTCTATAACCGTCTTGTCCGGCGTCAGTTCACCCGTTTTTTCCCCCTCCAGAATCATCGAAAGGGCGGCCCGGTCCTTTATGGATCCGCCCGGGTTCATGTACTCCAGCTTTGCATAGATTCTGACCCCTTTGACGGGATTCAGCCGCCGGAGTTCCACAAGGGGCGTATGACCGATGGAATCAAGAATTGTGGGCGCTTCTTCACCCGTTTCGCGCTTTTGCATAAAATTCTCTGTTCTATTATCATGCCTTGACATTCAATCCGTAAAATGATTTATACAGTAATTCTGTGTGATGTGCAAATTCAAAACAAGTAGGCGGACATATATCAATTTGAAATCCCTCGTATTCCAGATTCCACTGGCACTGCTGCTTCTCGTCATGTTGATCCCGGCACATGCAGCAGCCGAGCCCACAGAAGATCCTGAAGCGGTATCCTGGAACATTTCAGCTGCCAAAGTCACCTATGATGATGAAAAGCAGTTGTACATCGCACAGGAAGATGTGATTATAACCGGAGGCAACACCCGGCTTGAGGCCGATTATGTGGAATTTAGCAACAAAACCCGGGATGCCTTTGCCAAAGGGAACGTCCTTCTGGTCTCCGGAGAGGACACCGTCACCTGCAACGCCATGCAGCTGAACCTTGAGACCGAGACCGGAACGATTTATGACGGCACCATTTTCATGAGCGAGAACAACTTTTACATTACGGGAAATGAAATCAAAAAGACCGGTCAACACACATACCGCTCCGACAAAGGCACCGTTACCTCATGCCCTGGAGACGATCCGGACTGGAGAATTTCCGGCCGGGACATCAAAGTGACCATCGAAGGATACGGACTGGCCAGCCACGCCACCCTGTGGCTGAAAAAGGCCCCTGCCTTGTACACACCGTTCATGGCATTTCCGGTAAAGACCAAGCGCCAGACCGGTTTTCTGGTGCCCGGGATCTCTTCTTCGGACCGGAAAGGTTTTGAATATGAGCAGCCGTTTTTCTGGGCCATCTCAAGAAACCAGGATGCCACTTTCTATATGGACCACATGACCGACCGGGGAACCAAAGCCGGGATTCAGTACAGGTATGTGCTGGATGAAGGGTCCAGGGGCACTGTCATGTACGACTTTCTCAATGATGACAAACTCGGGGACGGCACGGAAAAGAACTCGGAATACAGCTATGACGACACACCGGACCGGACCAACACCAATCGGTACTGGTTCCGAATGAAAGCGGACCAGGAACTTCCGTTCGACTTCACAGGCAAACTCGACATGGACGTGGTCAGTGACGCGGATTACCTGCGGGATTTTAAATCCGGCTACACCGGATTCGAGAGCACCCGGGACTATTTTGAAAACACCTTCGGCAGAAGAATTGATGGATACGACGATACCACCCGGGAAAACAGGCTGAACATGAACCGAACCTTCAGCTCCTACAGTCTGAACATGGACTTCGAGTACTATGACAATGTGGTCAAACGGCGGGACGGAACAGAAGACACCACCCTTCACCGCCTGCCGTCCGCGGAGTTTTCTTCGGTCAAGCAGCGGATCGCCTCTTCGCCCTTCCTGTTCGACTTTGATTCCTCGTACGACTATTTTCACCGGAAAGATACAACGGATTCAAAAATCCGGGGCAGCCGGCTGGATGTCCACCCCACCATATACATGCCGTTCCGTCTCGGAAGATACGTACGAGTGGAACCGTATGCAGGGGTCCGGGAAACCGTCTGGTATACGGACGAGTACGAGTCCCCTTCCGGGGGTACGGATGATTTTTTCACAAGGGAACTGTACGACCTGAATCTTGATCTTTCCACAATGGTGTACAAGATCTATACGCCGGACAATGCGTACGCTGAAAAAATCAAGCACGAAATCACTCCGGAAATCGAGTACACGTATCTCCCGGAAGAAGACCAGGAGAATCTGCCGAAATTTGACAAAACCGACACCATTCAAAGGGAAAATACCATCCGATGGGTCCTTACCAACCGGTTCATCTCCAGAAAACAGGTGAACGGTAACAACGTGTACAATGAACTTGCCTGGATCAAATTGTACCAGACGTTTGACATCAACACCCACAAGGATGACAAGGACGAACCCTTTTCCGACATCACCCTGGAAGCCGAACTGAGACCGGTAAAACCCCTTGTGATTGAAACCGAATCTGCATGGTCCCCCTATTCCAATGAAATCACCACCCATGAATCCCTTCTCAAGCTCACGGATAAAAGAGGAGATTACCTCAAGGCGGAATACCGGTATGAAAGGGAGGAAAAAGAGACTCTCCTCGGTACGGTCAACATTCAGATCACCCGCCGGCTGAGTGCATACTATTCAGTGGAGGAAGATCTTTTTGAAAAGGAAAACATTGAAAACGAAATCGGCATCCGGATGGAAGATGAGTGCTGGACCCTGCTGGTCGCCTATTCCGAAACCCCGGATGACCAGGAGATTTCTTTTCTTGTCGAACTTCACGGTATCGGAGCGTTCGGAAACAAATGAGCGGCGAGAAAAACTGGTTTGCCCTGCTGACAAGGAGCAACTATGAAAATATTGTGTATGACGGGATCCGGCAAAAAAAGATAGAGGTGTTCCTGCCGAAAATCAAAACCAAAAGCCGGAGAAGAGACCGGCACATCATGCTGGAAAGGCCCCTGTTTCCCGGGTACGTATTCGTCAAGACCTCCATATATCCGCCGGATCACCTGAGTATTCTGAAAACGATCGGAGCCGTACGGATTCTAGGCAACACAAAGGGACCTGTGCCTGTTTCCTCCGGTCAGATCGAATCCCTGCGGATTCTCACAAGCACGGATATCGACGTGATTACCGGGGATTCCGCCCGTCTCAAACAGGGAGACCCGGTCATGATAACAGAAGGCCCCATGGCCGGGCTCCGTGGGGAATTCGTCCAGTACAAGGGGAAAAGCCGGGTGGTGATTCATGTGGATGCCCTGCGGCAGTTTGCCGGCATTGAGGTGGAAGAAGACAATGTGGAAAGGCTGCCGGATATACTGGCATAACCCCTTGACTTATTACCGAATTTTGATTACAACCCAGACGTATGAACATCTTACAACCCGAATCCGCAAAGAGGAGCCATGAACAAACTTGAACTGATTGATGCGCTGAAAGAGAGGACCGATCTTTCAAAATCCCAGGCCGCCGAAATTGTGAATATTTTCTTCGACTCCTTGAAAGAAGCGTTTGTCAAAGGAGAACGTGTGGAAATCAGAGGATTTTGCTCATTTTTTATCAAGGAATATGACAGTTATACCGGAAGAAATCCGAAAACCGGAGAAAAAGTTCATATCCCGCCCAAACGACTTCCTTTTTTCAAATGCGGAAAGGAGCTCAAAGAACGGGTTGACTACTGACGATGACGCAAAACCAAGCTGCTTTAGCCGGGAACAACCGGGATTTGATTCCGGCGTTCCAGGCCGAATCCGAACTGAAACACATCGCCGCCGGGGGTAAATTTCCGAACGCTCTGCTGTTCACCGGCAAGTCCGGCATGGAGATGGCAGACACGGCACAAGAGTTTTTCCGGGTTGTAAACTGTGAATTTCCAAAAGAGGGGCCGTTCCGCTGCATGGCCTGCCGGGAATGCCGCCCGTGCAGAAAAACGGGCAACCGCATGCACCCGGATATGCTTTGGATTCTGCCTGAAAATGGAGGAATCAAAATTTCCCGGATCAGGGAGCTGTGCACCTCTTTAACCGTGAGAGCCAATGAAGCGTTCAGACGGATCGTCATCATCCGGGATGCCGAAACCATGAACACCGAGGCCCAGAACGCACTGCTGAAAACCCTTGAAGAGCCGCCCCGGGACACCATTTTTATCCTGATTGCGGACAATCCCGCCTCCCTTCTTCCCACGGTGGTTTCCAGATGCAGAAGTATTCCGTTCAAAGCGGCAAGCGAGGTTGACATCAGAAAACACCTGGAGGAAACCCACGGAATCAATGCCGATCATGCCGCCATTTTCGCCGGAATGGCGGATGGTGACATTCACCGGGCCCTGCGGTTTGCCGGCCTTGAAGCAAATGAAACACAAAAGGACTGGACTCATAGAAGAGAGTGGCTCATCCGGCAATTTGAAAAACTGGTTCATTCCGGAAATCCTGCCGGCACCAATCCCCTGGAAGCGCTTGTGACAGCGGAACACCTGGACAAAGAACCGGACCTGTTACATGATTCTCTGGCCGTCCTCCGCTCATTTCTGCGGGACCTTGCCGTCATCCGTTACACGGAAAAAACCCTGGTCAATACCGATTTCTTTCCCACCCTCAAGAGGCTGGCCGGAGAAGCGGATCTTGCCAAAGTCCTTTCATGGATCGGAGAACTTCATGAAACGGAACGGAAAATCGACTCCAATGCCACCACAAGACTGGTTCTGGAAAAATTCTTCCTGGAACTTTCATCCAATACCAACAAGGCGTACACCTGATGATTTACACCGCAGGCATCCGGTTTAAAAAAGGCGGAAAAATATACGACTTTGACAGCGGCCCCCTGTCTCTTGAAAAAGGCGACAAGGTCATTGTGAAAACCGAACAGGGCCTGGGATTCGGTACCGTTGAGGTCCCTCCCGCCCCTCTTGATGAAAGCAGGATCGCAAAGGACCTGAAAAGCGTGGTCCGGATCGCGGAAACCGAGGATATCCGGAAAAGAGAGGACAACATCCGCCTGGAAAAACAGGCTTTCGAATTCTGCATGAAATGCATCAAAGATCTTAAGCTGGAAATGAATCTTTTTGCCGTGGAAAGCACATTCGACAAAAGCAAGCTGATCTTCTTTTATACGGCGGACGGACGAATCGATTTCCGGGAACTTGTCAAAAGGCTGGTCAAGGAGTACAGCATTCGCATCGAAATGCGGCAGGTCGGCATCCGCAATCTTGCCAAACACTGCGGCGGCGTGGGAAAATGCGGCAGAGAGTTCTGCTGCTCGAGTTTCATGAACAACTTCGCCCCGGTATCCATCAAGATGGCCAAGGAACAGGGACTTTCCCTGAATCCCACCAAAATATCCGGTGTCTGCGGGCGGCTTATGTGCTGCTTGACATTTGAAAACCAGACCTATAAAACCATCAACGACAAACTGCCGAATGTCGGAGAAACCGTGAAAACCGACGAAGGCAAAGCCAAAGTGGTCCGGCAGAACACCATAAAGGAGAATGTGACCGTCCGGTATGAAGACGACTCTGAGGCGGAAAAACACAAAAGCGAACTTCTCAACCAAAAAAACAGGTGATTTTCGATACAATGGAAACGAACAAACGATTCTTCACAACACCGATCTACTACGTGAATGCACAACCTCATCTGGGGCATGCCTACACATCCATCATCACCGACATTGCCGCCCGGTTCAACCGAATGTGCGGCAATGACACATACTTTCTCACCGGAACGGACGAGCACGGGGACAAGATCGTCCAGGCGGCCGAAGAACGCAACACCACGCCGAAAGAGTATGCCGACAGGATCAGTACACTTTTCAAGGAGCTTTTACCGGGACTGTCCATCAGCAACGACGACTTTATCCGGACCACATCCTCGAGGCATATCCAGGTGGTGCAAAAGGTGCTTTCCCGAATATACGAATCCGGAGATAT